>CAIXGT010000249.1 GCA_903919105.1 uncultured Spartobacteria bacterium
AGCAACATCGGGAACTGAAACATCCGTCGAGCGCTGGACACGCTCAGAAATGTTGGGTCACGAGAAGGAACTCCTCGGCTTCTATGTCACCGGCCACCCCCTCGACGACTACCGCGGCAATCTCGAGTCAGGCTCCTACGGATCAGTGTCCGAGGCGCTCGCCATGACCGAACCGGGTAGCGTCAAGCTGGCGGGACTCCTTTCTACGGTGGAAAAGCGCTTCTCGAAGAAGGATGGACGGCCCTTCGGCATCCTGACCATCGAGGATGACTCAGGAACGCTCGAACTCATGGCTTGGGACGAATCCTTCAGCAAAAACGAGGAACTTCTCAAGCCCGGTACGGTCCTCTCCTGCAATGCCCGTATCACCCCTCGGGATGGAAGCGTCAGGGCCATGGGCAGCGACTTCAAGGGTCTCACTCCGAAGGCCTCCAAGCGACCCCTCCGCCTCCGCATGGACCGCAGTCGCTTGATCGTGGATGACCTCCATGCCATCCATACCGCCATCAAGAAGCATCCCGGAAAACGCATTCTGATCCTTGAGATAGGAACCCTTTCCGGATCCGTTGTCCCGCTCCAACTCGGCGAAGAGTTCACAGTGGGTGATGAGATGGCGGTACGCGCAGAACTGGCACCCTGGCTGGCCAAAGCCTAAAGGAGGCTTGGGATTTCGGCGCGGTGCGGTGTCAGCGCACGTTTGCAGTAGCTCTACTACAGTTTCGCTTGGCCGCCTGACTCTGTCCTCAAATTACCTTCACCTTAGATTCCCCTTAATACCGAAGGGGATCTGGGAGCGTAAACGCACTCTCGATCACCCGGATTTCGATGGGATCCGTCGCTAGCACTTCGATCACGTCGAAGCGGAAGGTGAGGTCGGGCATATCGAGCAGACGAAGCCAATGCATCGCACCCTTCCGGATGAGTTGCTGCTTCTTCCGATCAACGGCGTCGAGGGGCCGCCCCATCTCCTCGGAGCGACGGGTTTTCACCTCAGCAAAGACCAAGGTATCGCGATCCCGGCAGACGATATCGACCTCGCCTCCACCGGGAGCGCGGAAGTTACGGCGCAGGATTTTCCAGCCCAGACGCTTCAGATGACGGGCCGCCTGCTCCTCGCCCCATTGTCCGAGAACAAGATGTCCTTCAGAAACCGAAGGTAGGCTGGTCGACCGGCGCAAAACCACGTCGATGATGCGGGCAAGGTCCATGTTCCCTCAATGTAGCCAGATGGTCGGCAGTCGCATAGCCCCGATGCCTTGCGAAGCCGTACTGGGGATAGTCCTGGTCCAGCGTATCCATGATCCGATCGCGAGTAACCTTGGCCAGGATGCTGGCAGCGGCGATGCTGAGGCTGATCCCGTCACCCCCGACCAGCGCGGTATGCTCGATGGGGAGTCCCTTGACGGGCAAGCCATCCACAAGGGCATGGGTGCACTGATGTCCGTTCTCATGAAGTCCTCTTATGGCACGGGCCATGGCAAGATGAGTTGCCCTCAGGATATTGAGTTGTCCGATTTCTTCTGAGCTTGCCTCTGCCACGAAGAAGTGAACCGCAGCATCTTCAGTCAATCGGACATAAAGCGACTCGCGCTGCTGGTGATTCAACTTCTTGGAGTCGTCCAGCTCATCCAGAGAGAATCCCTCCGGTAGAATCACCGCGGCAGCAACCACGGGACCTGCCAACGGGCCGCGTCCCGCCTCATCGACTCCGGCCACCGGACGAATGCGCCGGGCATGAAGTTCCTGCTCATGGAAGAGCGTAGGGCAAAGAGAAGGGCCCCGAGTCTTTGTAGACTTGGGGCCCGAAATCTGTGATCCGCGACGCTTGGTCGTCATCGGATCAGAAAGGAATCAGTAATTAGGCAACTTCCTGCGCCTTCTCCTTCACGGTGACAGCGGCCTTGCCCTTACGATCACGGAGGTAGTTCAGCTTGGAACGGCGGACCGATCCGCGTTTCTCGATTTCGAGCTTCGCGATACGTGGGGAATGAAGAGGGAACACGCGCTCGACACCCTCGCCGAAGCTGACGCGACGGACGGTGAAATTGGCATTGATGCCGGCACCCTTGCGGCCGATCACGATGCCGGAGTACTTCTGGATACGCTCCTTGTCGCCTTCGATGACGCGTGTGTGAACGCAAACGGAATCACCCACCTCGAACGGGACGAGGTCGGTCTTGAACTGCTCTTTTTCGATAGTGGCGATGATGCTCATAACAGGAAGTGTGGCCGGAAATTGGTCTAAAGTGGTCGGATAGAATGCCCCGGAGTGTATTTCTTGGCAAGAAGTAATCACCAATTCAGCAACTCCTGTTACCTATGTCCTGACCCGTGCCACTTGTGCTGGCTCCTTTCATCCTTTTAGCCTTAAGCCTTCGGCCCTTAGGCTTTTCCCATGCTTCGCCGACTCACCTCACTTCCCGTGGTGTTGTTCTGCGTGGTGACGATCACATTTTTCCTAATCCGCCTTTCGCCGGGAGGTCCCTTTGATTCGGAACGGAAACTGCCGCCGGCTATCGAAAAGCAGCTTCTGGCGAAGTACAAGCTGGATGGTCCGATCTTGGGACAATATACGGGGTACTTGAAGGATCTTATCCATGGCGATCTGCGCCTCTCGACCAAGTATCGCAACCGCTCGGTCAACGAGATCTTGGCTCAGACCCTTCCTGTCACTCTAACGCTCGGAGCTACAGCCCTCCTTTTCGCCGTGACGACCGGTGTCTGGCTCGGAGCCTTCGCCGCCACGCGTCCGGGAACCGCTGCGGAGGGTGCGGCTCTTACGATGACCCTGCTGGCTATTTCCCTACCCTCCTTTGTGCTGGGTCCCCTCTTGATCCTGATCTTTGCGATCAAGCTCTCCTGGTTGCCTGTAGGTGGCTGGGGATCACCAATGCAGTTGATCCTACCGGCGGTGACCCTCGCAATTCCTTATGCCGCCGTGATTGCCCGATTGCTGCACGATAGCCTGAGGGAAACATTGGCCGAGGAATTCGTCCGCACCGCACGGGCTAAGGGGCTCTCCGAACGTGCGGTGGTCTATCGTCATGCCCTGCGCGTGGCGATTCTACCCGTGATCTCATACCTGGGCCCTCTGGCGGCCAATCTCCTGACGGGTTCGATCGTCGTGGAGACGATCTTTCACATTCCCGGAGCGGGAGGCTTCTTCGTGAACTCCATCCTCAACCGCGATGGATTCCTGCTTGGCGGCGTGGTCATCGTCTATTGCGTGCTACTGGTGATCTTCAATCTCCTGGTCGATCTCTCCTACCGCATGCTAGACCGCAGGATCAGGGAATCATGATTCTTTCATTCCCTAGAACGGCAATGCTGCCGGCGATGGTTCTCTGCGTAATGATTCTGGCCGTCCTGGTTGGCCCATTTCTTTTCTCTCACTCCTACGGACTTCCGGGAGAGCAGACCTACGCAGCACCCAGTGCTACCCACATCTGTGGAACAGACCTGAATGGCCGGGACCTTCTCCTACGAATTCTTGATGGGGGCCGGATCTCACTACTTGTCGGCATCTGTGGAGCATGCATCAGCCTGATCATCGGCACCTCCTACGGCTTGATCGCAGGGTCTTCAACCCGGGGTGTTGACAACTCAATGATGCGCTTTGTCGATATCCTCTATTCGGTTCCAAGGCTGATTTTCATTCTGATCTTTATCAATGCGTTCAATGAACGGCTTCAGCTAGCAGCAAGTAATCATGGCTGGGACTGGCTGGTCGGCTCATCGCGCCTAGTTATCCTAATACTGAGCCTCGGGATCATTGAGTGGCTCACCATGGCTAGAATCGTACGGGGCCAGACCCTCACCCTGAGGGAGCGCTCCTATGTGGCTGCGGCACGCGTGCTGGGAGAGGGCTATTGGACGATTCTCTGGAGACACCTCCTTCCCAATCTGGCCGGCATCATTCTTGTCTACCTCACCTTAGCCATACCCTCCGTCATTATCGATGAGGCCTTCCTCAGCTTTCTGGGTCTGGGAGTACAGGCTCCCCAATCCAGCTGGGGTTCCCTGCTCGCGGAGGGTGCCTCTTCCATCAACCCACTCAAGGGAGCTTGGTGGATGATTCTCTTTCCCTCATTGGCCCTGCTGACAACGCTCTTAGCCCTCTACGGACTGGGCGACGCCCTGAGACGCTCCATCTCGTCAAAGAATCAATAAAGATCTCGCGCAGAGGCGCAGAGACGCAGAGGAAAATGCACAAAAAGAAACTCTTAACCACTTCGCGCCTCTGCGCCTCCGTGCGAGAACTCTCCTTCCTTCTTGCGAAACGAAACGGCCTAAAGGCACGATACTGTCATGAGTGAAGCCGCCGCACGATCCATCGTGGAGAAGCTTCGTACCAAGGGCTTCGAGGCACTCTATGCCGGGGGCTGTGTTCGAGATCGCCTGCTCGGATTGGAACCCCATGACTATGATGTGGCGACCAGCGCCCGGCCCGAACAGTTGGAGGCACTCTTTCCTAGGACAGTCCCCGTCGGCGCACAGTTCGGAGTGATCGTCGTGCTGGAGGCAGGGGCTGAGATCCAAGTGGCTACCTTCCGTGGAGACGGCACCTACCATGATGGCCGGCATCCCGAGAACGTCCATTACACGGATGCCAAGGGTGACGCCAGTCGGCGCGATTTCACTATCAACGGTCTCTTCTACGATCCGATCGCTGAAGAAACCCTGGACTTTGTCGGTGGACGCGAGGATCTGAATAAGCAGCTTATCCGAGCCATCGGGAATCCTTCCGAGCGCTTTGCAGAGGACAAACTGCGTCTATTGCGGGCCGTCCGTTTTGCAACGACCCTGAACTTCGCCATCGATCCCTTAACCTGGAGTGCCATCCTGCAGTGGACCCCTGAAATTCATGCAGTTAGCGCCGAAAGGATTCGCGAAGAGTTCTGCAAGATCCTACTCTCCCCGAATCGGCTTCGAGGATTCGACCTCCTGAACGAGAGCGGCCTACTCCGGATGATCCTGCCCGAAATCGAGACACTGAAGGGTTGCGATCAACCACCGGACTTCCATCCTGAGGGGGATGTCTTCGTCCATACGCGCCTGATGATTTCCCTATTGCCGCCTATTGTCTCACTGCCTCTTGTTCTCTCGGTACTGTTCCATGACTTGGGTAAACCCCCAACGAGGTTTGTCGATGAGACGGGACGCATCCGCTTTAATGGACATGAGGGCGTCAGCACCGAGATGAGTCTTCGGATCATGAAGCGGCTCCGCTTCTCCAATGAGATCATCGATGCCGTTATTCCCGCAGTCCGGCTCCACATGAGCTTTAAGGATGTCCCGAACATGCGTGTTGCCACTCTCAAACGGATGATGGCCCGACCTACCTTTGACGATGAACTCGAGCTTCATCGGGTTGACTGCCTGGGTAGCCACGGGATGCTCGACAACCATGCCCTTCTGATTGCCAAACGTGAAGAATTCTCCAATCAGCCACTGATTCCCACTCCCCTCATCACCGGCGACGACCTGATCGGACTTGGTTGGAAGCCGAGTAAGAAATTTGCGGGAATCCTCCAGTCCATTCAAACCCTTCAACTCGAAGGGACTCTCAACTCTCGAGAGGAGGCGCTAGCCTGGATTGTATCGGAATATTCCAGCTAAAGAATGGTGGGCAGTGAGGGGATCGAACCCCCGACCAACTCGGTGTAAGCGAGCCGCTCTACCGCTGAGCTAACTGCCCTGAAAATTAAAAGCCTATTTGATTCAGGAAGAACTAGTCTTCCTGAACCGGCAAACAACTGCAGAAAATATTCCGATCGCCGTAGACATTGTCAACACGCGACACAGAGGGCCAGAACTTATGATTCTTGAGCCAGGAGGCTGGATAAGCGGCCTGAGTGCGAGAGTAGGGCCTGCTCCACTCGTCTGAGGTGACAGTGAGTGCCGTGTGAGGAGCCCGCTTGAGAGGGTTATCCGCCTTATCGAGCTCACCACGTTCGATGGCCATGAGTTCACCATGAATCGCGATCATGGCATCACAGAAGCGATCGAGTTCTTCTTTGGATTCGCTCTCGGTAGGCTCAATCATGAGGGTTCCCGCAACGGGCCAGCTCATCGTCGGGGCATGGAAGCCATAGTCGATGAGGCGTTTCGCCACATCCTCGACCTCGATACCAGCCCGGTTCTTCCACTCGCGGAGATCCAGGATGCACTCGTGGGCAACCGTACCATTGACACCCTTGTAGAGGACGGGGAAGTAGGGCTCGATCCGCTTGGCCATGTAGTTGGCGTTCAGGATGGCAATGGCGCTGGCTGTTGCCAGTCCGTCGGGGCCCATCATGCGCAGATACATCCAGCTGATCACACAGATGCTGGCACTGCCCCATGGCGCGGCACTGATCTCGGAGACAGCTCGGGATCCGCCTGTCGGGATCACGGAATGTCCCGGCAAGAAGGCAGCAAGATGTTCACCCACGCCAATCGGACCGACTCCTGGACCCCCACCTCCATGGGGGATGCAGAAGGTCTTGTGAAGGTTCAGATGACAGACATCGGCACCGATATCACCGGGACTGCAGAGTCCGACCTGGGCGTTCATGTTCGCTCCGTCCATGTAGACCTGGCCTCCCGCCTCATGGATCATGGAGCAGATCTCCTTGATCCGGGACTCGAAGACGCCGTGGGTCGAGGGATAGGTGACCATGAGGGCAGAGAGACGCTCCCGGTTAGCCTCGATCTTAGCCCGAAGGTCGTCCACATCGACATTTCCCTCGGCATCGCAGGCGACTCCCACGATCTCCATGCCAGCCATGACGGCGCTGGCGGGATTCGTCCCGTGGGCAGAAACTGGAATGAGACAGACGGTACGGTTCAGATCGCCCCGTGCACGATGATAGGCACGGATGACGAGGAGTCCGGCGTATTCTCCCTGGGAGCCAGCATTCGGCTGGAGCGAGACCGCATGGAATCCGGTAATCTCGGCAAGCCACCGCTCAAGCTGCTGGAAGATGACTTGATAACCTTTGGCCTGTTCTGTCGGGGCGAAGGGGTGAAGGCCTCCTATCGTCTCCCAGGTGACAGGGAGCATCTCGGAAGTCGCGTTCAGCTTCATGGTACATGATCCGAGCGGGATCATGGAGGTGGTGAGGGAGAGATCCTTGGCCTCGAGGCGGCGCATGTAGCGCAGCATCTCGGTCTCAGTATGGTGTGTATTGAAGACCGGATGAGTCAGATAGTCCGAGGTGCGTCGGAGAGCATCCGGAGTCTGCCAGGAGAGCGGATCATTCAACGCAGTGCCGGGCCCCTTGCCAAAAAGTTCGATCAACCCATCAACGGAATCGGAAGTTTCATCGAGAGAAACGGAAACGGCCGTGTCGCCAAGGAACCTGAGATTGATATCGGCTTTC
>CAIXGT010000250.1 GCA_903919105.1 uncultured Spartobacteria bacterium
AGCTAAGCAGGCAACTGCGTTCCGGGGGCTTACGCCCCCTACTCTCCGTTGCCTGCTGCCCCAATCTCCCTGCCATTGCCCAACACCCAAAACACCAACACCATAACCCAACACTCACGTCATGTGTTACCCATGTCTTGAACCACATGTGTTACCTATGTCCTGACCCGTGCCCCTTCGTTTCACCCTTTTTTCCTTTAGCCATTAGCCTTATATCCTTTAGCTTTCCCCCCATGAACCCAGCATCCGTCCATCTCGGAGTGATCGATTATTCGATCCTCGCCCTCTACGTCGCATTCGTCATCGGCATCGGCTTTGCGCTGAAGCGCCAGATCAAGACCTCGGCTGATTTCTTCCTCTCGGGCCGCAATATCCCCGCCTGGGTGACGGGTCTCGCCTTCCTCTCTGCCAACCTCGGAGCGCTCGAACTGGTCGGCATGGCTGCCAGCGGTGCGAAATACGGCATCGCCACCTGCCACTTCTACTGGGTGGGGGCGATCCCGGCGATGATCTTCCTAGCGGTCTTCATGATGCCGTTCTACTACGGCTCGAAGGCCCGCTCGGTCCCCGAGTACCTGAAGCTCCGATTCGACGAGCGCACTCGCGCCTTCAACTCGGTCTCCTTCGCCATAATGACGATCTTCGCCTCGGGCATCTCCCTGAACGCGCTGGCCAAACTCCTACACAACCTCTTGGGCTGGGAATACAATATTTCCCTCTGGGTTTGCTCCTTCATCGTCCTTCTCTATGTGCTCAAGGGTGGGCTCACATCAGCAATCTACACGGAGGTGCTCCAGTTCTTCATGATCGTCCTCGGATTCGCACCGGTGGTTTGGCTCGGACTGAGGGATGCTGGCGGATGGGGAGCCATCAAGCAGAAACTGGCCGGTGTGGCCACCAATCCCTCGGCCTACAATCTGGCTGATTCCACCACCACGACCTTCCACTCCGATGCCTGGACAAGTGCCTGGAAGCCCCTGCTTGGAGGCCCCACGGCCAATCCGATGGGAATCGATCTCTTTGCGATGGTCTTTGGTCTCGGGTTCGTTCTCTCCTTCGGCTACTGGTGCACGAACTTCCTTGTCGTCCAGCGCGCCATGGCCGCCAAGGACATGAAGGCCGCGCGTAATACTCCACTCGTGGCCGCGGTGCCGAAGATGTTTTTCCCCCTTCTGGTTATTCTCCCCGGCATGATCGCGCTCGCCCTCTCGGCTACCGAGGGGAAGGGATATCAGTTCCCGAAAGCCGTGATTTCTGAGGCCAAGATGCCGTCTGCCATCGCCGCGATCCGCCAGTCGGCCGTCTCGGGTGCTGATGTGGTCGCGGCCTCGAAGGCTCTCTCCTCGGCAGCCGGCACCTCGCTGAACTCTGTGAAGGTCGAGGAGTTGCTCAAGGCCGCCAAGGCTGCTCCTGGAACCCCCGACGCCCAACTTGCAATCAGGATTCAGGATGCCGTGGTGAACGACTACGACGGCGTGATTCTCTCCCTAGTGAAACGCTACTGCCCCACCGGTCTCCTAGGATTGGCCCTGACCGCCCTGCTTGCCTCTTTCATGTCGGGAATGGCGGGGAATGTGACCGCCTTTAACACCGTCTGGACATACGATCTCTACCAGGCCTACATCGCCCCTAACAAAACGGATGAACATTACGCCTGGATGGGGCGGATGGTGACGGTGGCTGGCATCCTGCTCTCCATCGGTGCCGCCTACTTCGCCAGCATGTGGACGAACGCGATGGATATCATCCAGTTGGTCTTCGCCTTCGTTAATGCCCCGCTCTTTGCCACCTTCCTCCTCGGCATGTTTTGGTCTCGCACGACCGGTACTGGAGCTTTCATCGGACTCCTTTGCGGAACTGCAGCCTCGGCGCTCTTCCATGCCTGTACGATCTCGGTGGGTAATGTTCCCGGTGTTAAGGGTGGCTACATCCACAATTTCTGGACCCTTCCCAGCGACATGGCCCAGAACTTCTGGCTAGCCAGCTTCGCCTTCATTGTCTGCTTCGTGGTAACTGTCGGTATCTCCTTGGCAACCCGACGTACAAAAAGTGACGAAGAACTCCAAGGGCTTGTCTATTCCCTGACGCCGAAGCAGACCGTCGATCAGGCTTGGTACGCGCGTCCTGAAACGATAGGCATCGTTCTTCTGGTCGTCTGTGTTATCCTGAACGCCATCTTCTGGTAAGCCCTCTTCTCATTCGCTTATTCCTCCCTTCCACCTTAATTCTTTAACACTTCAACTTCTCAATACCATGGGCCTCGATATCCGCTTTCCAATCGGCATGATGTTCACCCTGATCGGCCTCCTGCTGGCCGCCATGGGTCTCTTTAGTCCCGATAAACTCTCCCTCGGCATCAATATCAATCTGATCTGGGGTACTATTCTTTTTCTCTTCGGCGTCTTCATGTGGGGTTCTGCCCTGCTTGCTTCACGGAAGAAATAGAGGCATCCGTTCTGTTGGCCCCCTTCGTAGGTCACCCCTAAATCGCGCTATCGTTTGCGGTGAGCATTGCTGCCCCGAAAACTCCCGCACTATCACCCAGAGCCGGGCGTAGGATGGGAGTGAGAAACTGGTTGTTGAAAAGATGCCCCAGAATGGCGCTCCTCGTCTCCTCTTCATAGAGGAGACCGAGGTTACCAACACCGCCCCCGATGACGATGGCGTCGGGATCAAGGATGTTGACCACCGCAGCTAAAGCGACGGCAAACTTCTGACGGAGTCTCTCCAAGGTTGCCTTGGCCAAGGGATCCCCTTGCTCTGCCAGCTCCGCGATCGCGGGCAATCGAAGGTTATTCTTAAGATCATTACCTGAAAGTTCCGTATAGTAGAAGCGCTCCAAGGCGGGTCCTGATATAGCCGTCTCCACGCATCCCACGCGGCCGCAGTAGCAGGAGGTGAACTCCCCCGGGATCGGATTGTGCCCCCATTCGCCGCAGATGCCGTGCGTTCCGATCAAGACCTTCCCGTCCACCGCAATGCCCCCACCGACACCGGTTCCAAGGATGATTCCAAAGACAGTATGATATCCCTTGGCTGCACCGAGTGTGGCCTCTGCCAGAGCACAGCAGTTGGCATCGTTGGCCACAATCACGCCACACCCAAGGGCGATAGAAAGGTCTTGGGCCAGAGGACGATCATTAAGGCAGAGGGTGTTGGAGTTCCGGAGAAGTCCTGTGGCGGGCACAATGACGCCGGGAGTCCCAACGCCGACGCGTGCCGGGCGCTTTAATCCCGAGGCCTCCTCAAGCAGATCCATCAGCCTCGAAAACTGGCTAATGATATGATCGTAACCTTTGGAGGATTCGGTGGGAACGCGTAGTCGATGGAGAGTCTTGTCGGGTTGTGCTGGATCGAGGATTGCCCCCTCGATCTTTGTGCCGCCGAGATCAAAGCCCCAGCAGAGCTTTGGTTCCTTATTAGCATTGGAGTTGAGCTCTCCAGTCATTCTGATAGCTTTGTACCATCAGTTCACTTGTGACACGACTTCCAAATCCCGCATTCGATCTTCATTACTACTCTCAGTCCTCCCCTCTCGATGAATCACTTTCAGGAAAAAGCCCAAGATAACGACAACGAAATTGCCCATGTCCTTTCTGGACTCGCCTCCAAGGCGGGCCTCTCTCTTGCCGGAGCAAAGATCCGCCGATCCTCTTCGCGCTTCTGTCTGGGTGTAGAGCATGGAGATTACAATGGCACGCAGCTCTTCGGGGTCGGTACCGACCGGTTCATCTGGATGGCCTTCAAGCCTAACGACACAGGCCGTCTTCGTCTCTACAGCGGGAACTTCGAACAGGATGGTCTGATTGACGTGCCTCTCAATGCCATTCCCGAGCCCGGGACGGCTCCCGATTCTTGGTCGCGGTTTCCTCTTGGTGTTGCCTGGATCCTCAAGAAAAAAGGATACAAGCTTCAGAAGGGTATGGATGCTGTGCTGTACGGGAACATTCCCGGTGGAGGGATGTCCCGCTCTGCGTCGCTGACGCTCAATCTCCTGATCTCGCTGGCCGAGGTGAACGGCATCGAATTCCCCTCCGAGATGGGGATCGTCGATCTCGCTCAGGCCGTGGAGAACGAGTATATCGGCTCCCCCTGCGGTAACCTCGACCAGATCATGATCCTCTTCGCCCGCGAGGGCATGGGGACACATTACAATCCGGCTGACCGCTCGATCCGCCATGTGCCGCTCGGTGAAGGAGCTCCCGACTTTCGGATCATGAGCCTCGATACTGGGACGATCCGGCCAGGACTGGAGAAATCGACCTATAAGATCCGCCACACGGAATGCCGTGAGATGGTCGATCTCTGCCGCGAACCCTTCGGGATCCAGTCACTGGGCGATGTCCGTTCTGAAGAACTCTTCCTGTCGATCCTTGCAAAATTCGGCGCCAGCTATCCCCATCTCTGCAAGCGTCTCGACTACATCTATCATGCCCAGCAGCGGTTCGAACGGATGCTCCGAGCCTGGAGTGAAGGTGATATCACGACGGTGGGCGAGATCTTCCGTGCCGATGGTCTCGGTCTGCGTGACGACTATCAGATCTCCGGCAAGGAACTCGAAACCATGTGCGATATCGTGAGGACTATTCCGGGCGTCCTCGGCGAGCGTATGCTCGGCGGTGGTGACCGTGGAGCCAGCGGTGCTTTGGTGCTCTGCGAGAGCGAGGCGGCTGTCCGCTCCGCGGTGGAGACTGCTTATCCGCGCAGTCATCCCGCATACGCCAAGAACTACGCCGTTCATTCCTGCAGGATGGTCGATGGAATCAAGACCCTACCGGGTTGGGAATAAATGTCTGATCTTCGTCCCCATCGCCGCTGGAATCCTCTCACCCGTGAGTGGCTCCTCGTCTCTCCCCATCGGGCCTCCCGTCCGTGGCTGGGTCAGGTAGAAGCGGTGAGTGAAGAGCGTCCCTCGTACGATCCTGGCTGCACGCTCTGTCCGGGAAACAAGCGCGTGGGTGGGGAGGTCAATCCGGAGTATAAGAATACGTTTGTCTTCGAAAACGACTTCCCTGCGCTTCTTCCGGCTATGGAGAAGGCGGTCTCGCCCTCAAACTCCTCATTGCTTTTCCAATCAAGGGAAGTCTCCGGCGAGTGCCGTGTGATCTGCTTCTCGCCACGCCATGATCTCTCACTGGCCCAGATGTCCCCGGAGGAGATCAGCAATGTCATTGGAACCTGGCAGGATCAGACCGCCGATCTCGGAAGCCGTAATCGCTGGGTTCAGCTCTTCGAGAACAAGGGTGCTGCGATGGGATGCTCCAATCCCCATCCTCATGGCCAGATCTGGGCCGGGGATTTCATTCCGGAAGAACCGGCCAAGGAAGATCTCTCGCAGAAGGAGTATTTCCGCGAGCACGGGCGCCCTCTGCTGCTAGACTACGCTGCGGAGGAGCTCCGTGACGGCTCGCGCACTGTGGTCGAGGGTGAGCACTGGTTCGCTGTGGTTCCCTACTGGGCGCTCTGGCCTTACGAGACGCTGCTCCTGCCGAAACATGAGCATGTGGCCCGACTGACCTCGTTGCCGGAGAGTCACAAGCTTGATCTGGCCGAGACGCTGCGCCGACTCCTCGTGCGCTACGACAATCTCTTCCAATGCTCCTTCCCGTACTCGATGGGTTGGCATGGGGCTCCCTTCATTTCGGTTGATGGAGAGAAACCTGAGAAGAAGGAAAATTATGACGAGTACTGGCAGCTTCACGCCCATTTCTACCCACCGCTTCTGCGCTCGGCCTCGGTGAAGAAGTTTCTGGTGGGCTACGAGATGCTTGCAGAGGGTCAGCGTGATCTCACGGCAGAGCAGGCTGCCGATCGTCTACGCTCGCTTCCCGAAGTACGCTACGCTCCCTGAACATTTCCCGTGGAGATGAAGTTTCTTCTCTGCAACGCGCGACTGATCCTGACTCCCGGAGAGGAGATTCTCCACGGATGGTTGCTGGTGGAGGAAGGGAGAATCAAGGCCATCGGCTCGCATGATGAGGAACCTGCTGGTTGCGATAACGTGATCGATTGTGACGGTGATTATCTCGCTCCTGGTCTGGTGGATATCCACTGCCACGGAGCCGTGGGACG
>CAIXGT010000251.1 GCA_903919105.1 uncultured Spartobacteria bacterium
GAGAAAGCCGACCCTGTCAATGCCATCAGCTACGACAAGAACGCGTCCGCCTATCTCGCCAAACTCGATGAACTTAAGCGCTGGATCCGAGTGAAACTCGCCTCACTACCCCACGATCGAAGAAAACTGGTCACCTCGCACGATGCGCTTGGTTACTTCGCCCGTGACTACGACTTCACCATCTATCCAGTGAAGGGTGTCAGCACCGCGGAAGATCCCTCCTCGCAGCATGTGAAGGAGATTATCGGTGTCATCAAGGATCAGGGGGTGAAGGCGATCTTCTTTGAGACCATTGAGAATCCCCGAGCCGTCCAGCAAATAGCCGATGAGACGGGCGCAAAGGCCGGCGCCTCACTCTACTCCGACGGACTCGGCGAGGCCGAAGGGAACACTTACGACTTGATGATGAGGCATAATGTGTCTGCCATCGTGAATGGGTTGAAATAAGGGTTGAGCGAATCGTGCGCCTGAAATCCGTCCGCGCAGCATGGAGCCTCCTAGCTCTTGTTGCGATCTCATCATCTGTTCACGCCGACTCGCTCCCCCTGCTAAAACCGAAGGTGGGAGATCCCGTTCTCCAGGAACTGATGGGAGGGTGCTCGCTCCGTTGCGCCTTCTTCTGGGAGACACTTGCGGGGAACTCAATCTCCACGCTGAAGCCGGCTTCCGAACTCTGCGATGATGATGCTACGACCGCATGGATTTCTCCGACTTCTGGACCGGGAGAAATCATCCAATTCCACATTCCCAAGAAACTCCCCAAGGATTGCCGAGACACCCCTTTCTACGGAATCAACATTGCCAATGGAGTAATCCGAACGCTCGAGGAATTCCGCGCCTATGCCCGAGTGAAGACCATGACCCTCAGCGTAAATCACAAAGCGATCGCCCGCTTTCATCTCGCGGATACCTGGCGTTGGCAAGACTTCCACTTCGAGGATATCATGCTCAATCAGGGTGATCTGATCGAACTCACCATTGACGAGATCTATCCGGGCAAGACCTCACAGCAACCCAGCGTCACCGAGATCGTCCTGCAGGGAGCGCACTAGCTCGCCCAAAGACTGAAGCCGAACAACCTGAAGGTTGTTCGGGCCTAAAAATTGCCCACGTGTGTGATTGATTAGCGACCGCCGAAGCCGAAGAAGCGGCCGATGCCACCCTTCTTGCCACTGGCTGATTGCTGGCCTGAGTCAGAACCTCCTCCTGCACCACCTGCACCTCCATCGCGTCGACGGGACTGGCCTTGATTACGACCTCCGGAGGAACGAGGAGCACGCACTTCACCAGGTCTACGCGGCGGACGACGATTACCTCCAGCACCCCTATCACGCGGAGGAGCGGGGGCCTTGTCATCGAATCCCTCGGCTTTCACACGAGGGATACCCCTGCGGGTGAAGCGTTCAAGGGCACGCAGGGCATCGTCGTCCTCCTTGGAGACGAAACTGATCGCCTCGCCCACCGCCTTGGCTCGACCCGTGCGACCAATGCGGTGGACGTAGTCCTCATGGTGAGGTGGGAAGTCGTAGTTCACGACA
>CAIXGT010000252.1 GCA_903919105.1 uncultured Spartobacteria bacterium
ATCCTCGACTTGAGAAACGACGAATTTCAGCTGGCAGAGGCCGGCCTCCAGCCACTGACGGATCACATTCGGCTGGAGTCGGGTCTTCTCATGACGTTCTTTCCAAGGGCCCGCGACTTCAGCATCAGGCGTCGAGTTCGCCAGCTTCGGACTCAATGATGCAAGATCGAAGGGGATCGCCATTCCGTCGGCATGGGGAGCCACGGTCGCGGCGGTTTCTATGGTGATATGTTTCCCCTCAGCACGCAGTAAGTAGGCCAGTTCCCGGATGCCTGAGGCCACCATCGGCTCTCCGCCGGTGAGCACGACATGGTGGCAGTCATAGCTGCGAATTCGGCAGAGAATCTCCTCCAAGCTCATCTCCTCACCCTCAGGGTTCCACGAAGCGTACGGGGTATCACACCAGCGGCAGCGCAGATTGCAGCCCGAGGTGCGCACAAACACGGAGGGAACGCCCAGCAGCAGCCCCTCGCCTTGGATCGAGTGAAAGATCTCTGAGATTCTCATCGTGGCTTGGACGGCAGTGGGGGGATGGAAGCATACACCGTTGGATCCGGTACTCCGGCGAGCTGGAAAGCCTCGCGGCGTTCGACGCAGGTGCCACAGGTGCCGCAGTGGACATCATTCCCTTTGTAACAAGACCAGGTGCGGGAGAAGTCGACACCGAGCTCCGCTCCCCGCCGCACAATCCCCGCCTTGTCCTTCGTAATGAAGGGTCTGAGCAGCTCAATTCGTGCATAGGTTCCCTCGCGGATCGCCCGTGCCATAGGTTCCATGAACGACTCCCGGCAGTCTGGGTAGATGGCATGGTCCCCGGAATGTGCTGCAATCACGACCCCCTCCGCTCCCTGACTCTCGGCAAAACCGGCAGCGATCGCGAGCATGATGCCGTTGCGGAAAGGGACGACCGTGCTCTTCATCGATTTCTCCTCGTAATGGCCGTCCGGAATTGCGCCGCCGCTATTCAGGAGATCCGATTGGAACTCTTCGGCGACGAATCCGAGCGGTGCAACGCTGTGGGGGATGCTTAACAGGCCGCACTGCCAGGCCGCCATCGGGAGCTCCCGGGCGTGATGCTTCGCCCCGTAGTCAAAACTGAGTGCAGCCACCACCTCCTGCTGTTGCAGGGCGTCATGCAGGGCCGTGACAGAATCAAGCCCGCCGCTCAGCAGGACGACGACCTTCACCGGCGCCCTGTCTTCGCTTTCCGTTCTTCGTAGCTTGCCTCAACGCGGATACCGATACCTCCTCGCGGAAAGAAATCCCCGATCACCTTGGCCCGACGGGGCGAGATCGCACGGACGATGTCATCCAGAATCCTGTTAGTGATTCCTTCAGCAAAGACCGCCTGGTTGCGGTAGGCGCCGAGGTACTGCTTGAGCGATTTGCTCTCGATGCAGCGACGATCGGGAGTGTAGCGGATGATGATCTCGGCAAAATCGGGCTGGCCTGTGACGGGACAATGGGAGGTGAATTCCTGAGTGGAAAAGGTCACCTCGTAATCCCGCTTGGCAGGGCTTTCAAAGGTTTCCAGAACGGCCTCTTCGGGTGAAGAGAGCTGCTGAAGTGGGCCGCCACCCAGGAGGGTCAGGTTCCGGGTGTCTGACTGTGGTTTGGATTGTTTTTTGCCCATGACACGATGCTTTCCGAGCTGGCAGCATCCGCCAAGCCAGAAGTCTTTATCATTGGTCTTCTCCTTTGATCTCTACCTTTGGGGATGTCTTGTGAATAAGTTGTGCGTAGTGGCTTCATGCGGCCCTCGGAAATCCGTGGAACAGACCGCTTTGATCAGATTACCGGGCGGCTTTCACCCCTTTGTATCTCTCTTCATACCGTGGAACATTCTCTGATCGCGGCCTGATCAGCGGTTTTTCCATGACGATTCCGTAACATGGCATCAAATCAAGCTCTACAGACGATCGGCTCATGAAACCCAGCGGAGAATCTCTGTGAATAACCTGAGCTATCTTATCAAGAACGCAGAAACGATGACCTTAAACCAGCGCCGTCAGAAGCTTGACATGGAGGCCATCGAAGGCGCCGTTGCTCAAGACCACAAGCACATCCCCCTTCTGGAGCTGGGGAAGGAGTTTATCAATAATCCGGTCCGCTGAAGGCTCATGGAAGGCGAGCTTCCCGAGCTGCTGCAGATCAGCGACCAGGCGCTCGGTATCAAGACGCTCCGTGGACTCCAACTCGGCCGCGCGGTTCACCTCGCCGATGACCACGCCATGCGCGGCGGCAAAAGCCTTTGGGAACTCCTCCTGAAAGATGGCGCGTCGTGTCGTGTTCGATCTAGGCTCGAAGAGAGCCCACAAGCGCGAACCTGCATACTGGTGAGCAAGGCCCTCAAGGGTCTGACGAATGGCCGTGGGATGATGGCCGAAGTCATCGATGATGGTGATGCCGCCGACCACGCCGCGCACTTCCTGACGTCGCTTGATACCCTGAAATCCCAACAGGGCCTCACGGATCACCTTCGTGGGAACTCCATAGAAGTGTGCCGCAGAGACAGCCATCGCGGCATTGCGGATATTGAACTCCCCTGACATGGGGATCTCGAACTTCTCGCCGAAGAGTTCGAAGCCACTGCGTCCATCCTTCTGCCAGGGATGCATGATGCGGTTCCCGGCGTTTTCGGAAAACCCGACCTCGACGATCGGTGCCTGGCAGTTCTGCGACACATCGATGCAGTTCTGATCATCGCCGTTAATCAAGACCAGGCCTTCCGAAGGGACCACATTGAGCAGCCTGCAGAAACTTAGTTTTATCGCCTCCAGATTGTCGAAGATGTCGGCGTGGTCGAACTCGATATTGTTTACCACGACCAGCTCGGGGAGATAGTGGAGGAATTTCGAGCGCTTATCGAAAAAGGCTGTGTCGTATTCATCTCCCTCAATGACGAAATGCCGGGAGTTGGAAGGATCCCGAAGACAGGCACCCTGGCCAAGATTTGCGGGCAAACCGCCGATCAGATAGGAGGGGTTCAGGCCGGCATACTCCATGATCCAGGCCGCTATTGATGTCGTGGTGGTCTTTCCGTGGGTTCCGGTGACAACGATATTGTGGCGACCACGGAGGAAATGGGAACGAAGCACTTCGGGCAGAGAAACGTAGTTCAACTTGCGGTTGAGCACTGCCTCGACCTCGGGATTGCCACGCGAGATGGCGTTGCCGACAACGATAAGCGTCTCCTCCTTGGGAAGATTCTCCGGACGGAAGCCGGCACAGACTTCGATCCCGCGCGCAGCGAGGAAGTCGCTCATCGGCGGATAGGCCTGGTTGTCTGAGCCCGTCACGATCCATCCCTGTTCCTTCATGCCGACGGCCACAGCACCCATCGCCGTGCCGCATATACCTAGGAAGTGAACTCGGCGCATCGCGGGGGTCATAGCCCGTGATCCTCCAGAGGATACAGCTTGCGATACTCGATGGCCTGCAGGCCAATGATCGCTGCAACGGCGGCGATGTCCTCGCTCAAAGTCCCGCGCGAGAGTTCTGCTGCTGGTCGGGATAGCCCGGTCACAATCTGGCCGTATACCTTGGCTCCGGAGAGGTATTGGACCAACTTGGCAGCTATGTTGCCGGAATTCAGATCAGGGAAAATCAGGACATTGGCTTTTCCGGCTACCAGGCTGTCGGGAAGTTTGATCTGAGCCACAGCCGGCACGATCGCCGTGTCACCCTGCAGCTCTCCATCGATCTCCATCGGATAATCCAAACCAGCGGCTCCTCCGACGCGGACGGCAAGCTCCTTAGCCAGCACGGCGGCAGCTGACATCTTGGTTGCCGAGGCGTGCGCCGAGCTGCCATGCGTGGAAAAGCTGAGAAAAGCAATTCGCGGAGTCTTTCCAAAAACCTGCCGTGCCAGAAGGCCCGTCTGCACACCGATCGAAGCCAGCTGCTCCACGGTCGGCTCGGGCACCACGCCGCAGTCGGCAAAGAATAGTACCCCCTCATCCCCATACTCGCGCCGGGGTACCTCAACGATCATCGCGCCCGAGACAACCGGCGCGTGAGGTAGGGGCTTGATGAGCTGCAACAGCGGGCGGAAAAGCGAGGCCGAGTATGAACCTACCCCACCAACCAATCCATCCACCAGCCCATGCTGCAACATCATGCAGGCGAAGTAATTCGGTGTGATCAACAGATTGCGCAGATCCCCCTCGGCCATCCCCTTGTATCGCTCCAGCACCGCCGCCATCTTCAGGAAACGCGTCATTTCCGAGGAGGTCTCGGGATCCACGATGGCCACCTTCTCCAGAGAGATGGCGTTTGCGGCCGCCACCTGCTCAATCTCGTCTCGCTTGCCAATGAGAATTGCCACACCCAGCCCCTGATCGTTGAACATCCTGGCGGCCCGGATCACGCGCAGATTGTTTCCGTCCGGGAAGACGATCCTTTTCGGATGACGGCGAAGCTTGGCGTAAACGGATTGGAGAAACGACATCTACCATAAGGTTGGAAAAGATCCGCCTGATAGACAAGGATGTTCCCAGTTGTAGAGTCCCCCTCGTGCCCGACAATTATTTTCTTTAAGGTTTCAAGCTCCAGGTCTCATCCTTTAAAAATGATCACTAGACTTCTCCACACCCGCTATCGCGTTCAGGATCTCGAGAAAACGATTTCCTTTTACCGTGACGTCCTTGGTTTACAGGAGGTCCGCCGGAGCGAGAGCGGACGCGGGTCCAAGCTGGTCTTTTTGAAGACCCCCGGAAGCACCGAGGAAATTGAGATCTGCGAGTACAACGCCAGCGGCCCTGTGGTGGTAGGGCCGGACCTCACCCATCTCGCCTTCGAGGTCACGGATCTGGAGGCCTTTGCCCGGGAAGCCTCTGCCAAAGGCTATCCGCTGAGCGACGGCCCTCATCACACTTCCTCGGGCTCGATCATCGCCTTCATCGACGCCCCCGAGGGTTACGAAGTGGAGCTGATCCAGCATGCCCCTGCGGAGAGGTGAAGCGTTTTAAAATGATCTGTTACAAAGCGTCTTCGAGCATCTTATCCTGCAAATGCTGACGTCTTACCCCCAACCTCTTTTTCGTACTTCAACATTTTCACTCTTTAACTTATTAGTCCTCCAATGATCCCAGTACCTGAACCAAAAAAAGTTATCGCAAATTCCTCAAAATTCCTCGGGGAGTTCAAAGAATTCATCAGTCGCGGAAATGTCGTCGATCTGGCGATCGGTGTCATTATGGGAGCCGCCTTCGGCAAGATCGTCACCGCCCTGGTCAGCGACATCATCATGCCTCCGATCGGACTGGTCCTGAAAGGCATTGATTTCAAAGACCTCTACCTTCCCCTCAACGGCAAGCACTACGCCACATTTGCTGATGCCCAGAAAGATGGCGCCGCCATCCTAGCCTACGGGAGTTTCATCAACACTGTCATCGAGTTTGTGATTATCAGCGCCTGTGTCTTCGCACTTGTGAAGGCGATCAATACGCTCAAAAGAAGCGAGGCTGCCGAGGTCAAGCCGACGAAAACCGAAGAGCTGCTCACCGAGATCCGTGACTCGCTTAAAAAGGAATAGCGCCTTGGTTAAGTGTCTCCTGCCTTTCTTAACAGCGGTTTTCATTGCCGTGGCACCTGCCCATGCAGGGTCGAAACCAAAGGCTTCCAGTCCAACCTCAAAACCAACACCCGATCCCACTAAGGACCCGATTGTTCAGCGGATCCTCAGTGACCTGCAGCCCTCCCATCCGCATATGACGGCCAAAGAAATCGTCCAGACAAGCAATGCGGACATCAGGAAGATGTATGTGTCTATGTATTCCAAGCAGGGGATGAAAATGATGGAGGCCAAGGAAAAGGCGGCCGAAATCCCGCTAAAAAACTGATCCGGAAGGGGACGAGGCCAAAAGCGCACTAGGCAATCGAAACCCTGTGTCGTTTTCCACTAGTTCGATAGTCCAAAAT
>CAIXGT010000253.1 GCA_903919105.1 uncultured Spartobacteria bacterium
AGCCAGCCTGACACTCGGACGATCTGTGTCGCCAAGCTGGATATTACATTCATCGACCTCCCCCACCGAGGTCTGCGTATCGAGATCAAACTCCCGGATCGAGACGATTCCATCCTCGTCAAACTCAAGTCGGCAAGGCATTGCCTGCTGCCACGAACAAAGATCCAGAATCCCACCCCTCAGGGCAAATTCACCGCGCCTCGTGACTTGGGCTGACCTCTCGTAACCGGCATCCTCCAGAGGGAGAATCACGCTTCCGGGTGATCCTTTCCACCCCTTAGGAAGGGAAAGAAGGCTGCCTGTGAGATCAGTAACCGAGGGAACCAGCTCCTCCCATTGGGAGACATTGATGACGGGAGCCAAGACCTCGCCACCTGCCAACCGGCCAAGAAGGGATATTCTTTCCGATGCCGTTTCCGGATCGGGAAGGCCAAGGCCGGCCGCTGGCACTTCCAGGTCTGGAAAAAGGGTTGCCTGATTGATCCAGACCGAAAGCTCCGAGGCGAATTCTTCTTGGGAACGCACATCACGACAGACAAACCAGATGCGTGATCCATCAGGCATCCTGCGTGCTGCCACAGCAGCCAGAAAAGGCCAGGCCTGTTCGGAGGCATCCAGGAGATCCATGACGCTGGAGCCTGTGCGGGCACTTACACCGGCGAGCAGTGCGTGCAGACGCGGGTGCGATCCCACAGCATCCAGCAGATCGTTATGAGCGCCGGAGTAGGCCATGATATTCCAGATAGGAGCGAGAGAGACTCTGGGAGAGAGCGGGATCGCGAAAAGAGATCCCATTCAGTGAGGCAATAGGCATCACCCCGAGGCGGGAATTCGTAACAGCCATAGCGAGTGCCTTTCTCAAATCGGCAGGACGGAGATCTCGCTCCATCACCGGGACACTCTTCTTCACCCAGCCAAGCACCGACCCGGAGCGAGCACCGCGTGAGACGGGAGGTGTGCACAGGGCGATCCCATGCTTTGCACGCATCCAGACCAGCAGGTTGCCCATAGCGCAAGAGAGAGCACGTCCCTTGGCATCGAGAACTATCCCTTCGTCGCCTCCATTACTTCGGGCGTCAGCAAGCGCTTTTAGATGCACTGCGTAGTTTCCAGACTTCTCCCCCCAGGCATCGCCGAGAAAAGGCTTGGTCAAAACAGTGAGCCGGAATCCTTTCTCGAGTTGCGCATCGGTTGGAAAATGTACCGGCTCCCAGGTAAGGTAGCATCCTGCTGCACGGATGATAGAGGCAGGAGCCCCCTCACCTGCTGTCAGATAAATCCGCAGCATGCCGTCGGAAAGAGAGACGCTTTCAAGAAAGCGCCGCAGGGCCGAAGAGAGGGTTCGCGTAAAGGGAAAGCTGTTTCGTTTCGCGGCATCGGCCAGAAGCGCAAGATGCTCGCGGGCCAAAAGGGCCTTGTTGTTTCGGATCGCAACGCTTTCAAAAAGATGCTGCCCGTAACGGAACCCGCGGTCATTCAGTGGCACACCACCCGCGTGTGGGAGGATCGATTGTCCATTCCAATGCCAGGATCGGAAATCCGGAACGGGCTTCTTCCTCATTACCGGATCACGTTAGGCTACTCGCCCGATGACGAGGCGCCCCGTATTCCCAATCTCTCGAGACGCTTGCGGAGGGTCGCCCGGGTGATGCCGAGAAGCTTGGAAGACTTCACCTGATTGTTGTTACTCAACTCCATCGCCCTGCGGGTGAAATCCTCTTCAATCCAGGGAAGCAGTTCCCTGTCTCCATTCTCACGGGTCAGCGCCTCGAAGAGTGAGCGGGCCGCCTCCTCGACTGTCAGTTCGGTCAGGGCTGTCAGTTCGGCGAGCGCGGTTCCTTGGGTTTCTGGACTGGTTGATAGATCACTGACTTCAGAAGCACTGGCAACTTGGCCAAGGGGGAGGTCCTTCGGCAGGAGCACATCGTTTGTCGCAAGTACACAGGCACGCTGCAGGGTGTTCTGCAACTCGCGGACATTACCGGGCCAGGGATAGGCCTGCATGACCTTGATTGACTCCCCGGAGAGTTGGAGAAGCGGGCGGTGCTGCTTCTGGGCGATGCGGGAGAGAAAATACTCGGCCAGCAAGGGAATGTCCTCAGAACGGGCGCGGAGAGGAGGCAAATGGATGCCGACGACATTGAGACGGTAATACAGATCCTCACGGAATTCCTTCTTAGTAATGGCTTCCTCCAAATTCCTGTTTGTCGCGGCGACGATCCGGACGTTCGACTTGAGAGTGGCATTGCCTCCGACCCTCGAAAACTCCCCCTCCTGAAGGACGCGGAGGAGCTTGCTCTGCACCGGCAGGGGCATCTCGCCAATCTCATCCAGGAAGAGAGTGCCTCCGTTGCACTGCTCGAAGCGTCCGATACGCTGGGTAGCGGCGCCGGTGAAGGAACCCTTTTCATGACCGAAGAGTTCGCTTTCCAGAAGGTTCTCAGGAATGGCGGCACAGTTGATCGCGATGAGAGGCTTCTTGTTTCTCTCGCTGTAATTGTGAATGGCGCGTGCGACGAGTTCCTTGCCGCAACCGCTCTCGCCGGTGATCAGGACGGGCGCATCACTCATGGCCACGCGACCCACCATTTTAAAAACGGACTGCATCGCCTCGGATTGGCCGACAATGTCGTCGTGGTATTGCTCGACGGTGAGCGCCGGTTTGACAGGTGCAGCCGAGCGAAGCTCCGCAGCAGCCTTTAGGGCCGTGTCGACAACGACCTTCATGGTGAAGGGGAGAGACTCCTTGCGTAGGAAGTCAAAGGCTCCGAGTTTCATCGACTCGATCACCGCTTGGGTTGTGCCGTAGGCACTCATGATGATCACCATGGCATTCGGGGATTCGGCCCGGATCTTGGCAAGTAGGTCCAGTCCTCCGGTTGGCCGCAAATGTATCTCCGCGATCACCAGATCGGGCTTCTCGAGACAGAAGATCTTGAAGGCGTTTGCGGAATTCGTCTCGGTGATCACGCGGACTCCCGAGGCTTTCAGTTGCTGGCGCGCCCAGTCGAGGAAGTCCGTCTCGCTATCGACGACCAGCACTGTTTGATCGATCGGTGTACTACT
>CAIXGT010000254.1 GCA_903919105.1 uncultured Spartobacteria bacterium
CACCGTAAAGAAGGCAATCGAGCCACCGATCAGGAGAAGGGAGACAAAGATAGCAATCACCCGCTTGCCCAGGACGTTGAACTGATGGCTTGGCGCCAGGTTCGCCATTGTGAGGCGCTTCAAGCCGGCATATTTCATCATCCAGCGGAACGCGGTGCGGGTGAAGAGGACTGCTGAGAAGAGCGAGGCAACGATGCCGAGCATCAGCGTGACTGAGAAGCCGCGTACGGGACCGGTCGCCTGCCAGAAGAGAATACCAGCCGTTATTAGCGTCGTGGCGTTTGCATCGAAGATTGCGCTGAAGGCCTTGTTGTAGGCTCCGTCGAGGGCCGCTCCGAGCGATTTGCCCGCTCCGAGTTCCTCGCGCAGGCGCTCATAGAGTAGCACGTTCGCATCCACGGCGAGGCCGATCGTTAGGATGATACCGGCGATGCCGGGAAGGGTCAGGACGAAATGGAACATCGCCATCATTCCGAAGAGCAGGATGACATTGATCCAGAGCCCGATGAGGGCTACGGATCCGGCAAGGCGATAGTAGAAAACAACGAAAAGCATCACGAGGGCGAGACCGCCGATTCCCGAAACGATACCGCTGCGGATCGAGTCCTGACCAAGCGTGGGGGAGACACTGCGGGTCTCTTCGATCGTCACCGGGGTACGGAGTGGATTCTCCAGTACACTGGCGAGTTCGCGGGCTTCCTTCTCCTTGAAGTTTCCTGTGATCGTGGCCTGACCTCCCGCGATTGGGCCGTGACTGATGGCGGGAGCACTCTGAATCTTTCCATCCAACAGGATCGCGAGGCGTCCCTGATGAGGAGCGAGTTGGGTGGTCAACTCAAAGAAGGTCTTGGCTCCATCCCCATCGAGATTGAGCGAGACCCCGTATCCCTGCTGGTCAAAGTAGGCGAAGGCTCTGGTGACATGCTCGCCGGCAAGATCTGCCTCCTTTTTCACGAGAAGGCGTTCGGTGATATCCTTGCCCTGAATGTTCTGAACATGCTCCTTGATGACAAACCCTGGGGGGAGGATTGCCTCGCCCTTGTCGATCTGGGCGATGAGAGCGGCTGAGTTGGGGTGCACTTCGGCGAATTCCAGCTTTGCTACCTGTTGGAGTTGCTCTTTGGTGGACTGGATCTGTGCGGGATCAAGCCCGGGGATCTGGACAAGGATCCGGCTGGTTCCCTGAGGGGCAATGACCGGCTCGCTCACACCGAACTTGTCGACACGCTTGCGGATGACTTCGACCGCCTGCTGGAGCATGTCGGCGGTGATCGGTTGATCGTTCTGAGGGACCAACTGCAGGAGGAATGACGTTCCGCCGCGCAGGTCAAGGCCAAGTCGGATCTTCTTCGCGGGAGGTGTTGCCGAATCGAGGCAGAAGAGCAGAAGCAGGAGCGTCAGGATAGCACCCAGCCAGCGCTTCTTGCCGTCACTCTCCGTGGAGAAGTACCAGGCGAAGAGACCGAGAATCAATAATCCGAAAAAAAAGGTAAGCAGTGGAGTCATGGCTTATGAACTGAGGCTTGGAGACTTGGGGACAAAAAAGGAGTCTTAATAACCTGGGGTATTCCGTCGGGGAAAATGAACTAAGAGGAGGATTCCTCAGAGCTTCCCTCGGAAGAACGATCAAGGACGGTTGCCACGGCGGCCTTATCGATTTCAATCTTCACGTTGTCAGCCACCTTGAGAAGCACGGTGCGCTCCTTCACATTGGAGATCAGTCCATGAATACCGGAGGCGGTGATCACCTTGTCACCCGTCTTGAGTGACTCGATCAGCTTCTGCTGCTCCTTGCGCTGCTTCTGCTGGGGGCGAAGTAGGATGAAGTAAAATCCAACTAAAAGAAGCAAAGGAAGCTGCATTGATTGAAACATCTGTTCCATCTGGGTAGGGGCTTTCACCCCAGTTGCTGCAGCATCAAGAATTAGAAAAACAGTCGCGTAAAAAACCATAGCCTCTGTAGGTAGCCTAGGGAGCCGCCACAGGGCAAGGCATCAATGCCCCAGATAGGCCGCCTGGATCTCGGGTCGGTTCTTGATTTCGCAAGAGGGACCCTCCAGGTGGATGTGCCCAGTCTCGAGAACATAGGCATAGTCGCTCACTTTCAACGCCAACGAGGCATTCTGCTCGACCAGCAGCATTGTCATCCCGCGCTCCCTGTTCAGTGAGACCAATCGTTCGAAAATCGTCTCCACAAGCAGTGGGGCGATCCCAAGCGACGGTTCGTCGAGCATCAGGCAACGCGGTCTCCCCATCAGGGCGCGGCCAATTGCAAGCATCTGCTGTTCCCCACCGCTAAGCGTTCCCGCCCGCTGGGAAATGCGCTCTTTTAGCCGGGGAAAAAACTCCCCCACCCACTCGAGATCTGCGGCGATCTCCTTGCGATCACGGCGCAAATAGGCACCCATCATGAGATTTTCCTTCACGGTCAGATCAGGGAAGACAAGCCGCCCCTCCGGGACATGGGCAAGCCCGCCGGCGACGATCCGGTGGGCTGCCCAACCGGTGATCTCCCTTCCATCAAAGCAAATCGATCCGGCGGACGCAGGAACAAGGCCTGATATCGTCCTGAGCGTGGTCGATTTGCCGGCGCCATTGGCTCCGATCAGCGTGATGATGCTGCCTTGGGGCACCTTCAGCGAGAGTCCGTTCAATGCACGGATACCGCCGTAGCGGACCTCAAGTCCCTTGATTTCCAGCAACGCTTTCTCCGTATCGTTACTCATACCTACTCATCGTGGCTTGTTCCGAGATAGGCGGCGATCACCTTGAGATCGGCGCGGATCTCTGAGGGGGTTCCGGCGGCAAGCACCTTTCCCTGATCCAGGACATAAAGTCGCTCGCAGATTCCCATGACCACCTTCATGTCATGCTCCACGAGCAGCACGGCTGTCCCGAACTCCCCGCGGATCCTTGCAATCAGTTGTTTCAGCTCCTCCTTCTCGGTCGGATTCATTCCGGCCGCAGGCTCGTCCAGCAAAAGAAGACGAGGTTTGGTGGCCAAGGCCCTGACAATCTCAAGGCGCCGTTGATCCCCGTAGGGAAGACTGCGACTGGGATGGGCGGAAGCCTCCTCTAGACCGAAATAAGCAAGCAATCGACGCCCCTCTTCCTGAATCTCCTCCTCCTCGCCGCGGAAGGAATGCCCGCGGCGCACCGTATTGATCAGACCATTACGCAGCCTCGCGATAAACGAGGTCCGGACATTCATTCCCACGTCGAGCGAGCCGAAGAGACGGATGTTCTGGAACGTTCGCGCCATGCCGAGAGCGTTGATTTCATGCGATGGCAATCCCGCGACATGCCCCCCCTCGAAGAGAATCTCCCCCTCGGTCGGCCTGTAAACACCGGTCAGGATATTGAATAGCGAGGTTTTGCCGGCTCCGTTCGGGCCGATCAATCCCAGCAACTCGCCAGCCTCAATCTTGATGGAGACATCAGTAAGAGCAGCGATGCCTCCGAAGCGGAGGGAGCAGTTCCGAACCTCAAGCAAGGAATGTCCCGTACTCATGAGGCGTTATAAGGCTTGGCTCTTACGTGTAGAAGTCTACGAAAGAAGGGCCCCAATGATTCTGTCGGGCGAAAGATCATGAAGAGGATGATAATGAGCGCGTAGACGACCATCCGGTACTGCGAAAGATCCCTCAACCACTCGTTGAGCAGGGTGACCATGATCGCGGCGACAGCAACCCCCACGGGGCGACCGAGTCCGCCAAGGATCACCATCACGATGATCTCGAACGACCGCAGGAAGTTGAACCCCTCGGGACTGATGAACTCGACAGCATGTGCATAGAGGGCACCGGCCACCCCGGCGAAGAAGGCCCCGATCACGAAGGCCGTAACCTTGAACCGCGTCGTGTTGATTCCCATCGACGCAGCTGCGATTTCGTCGTCACGCACTGCCTGAAATCCCCGGCCGTAAGTCGATCGAACCAAGGCAATCATCGAGTAGAGGGTCACCGCGGCAAAACTGATCGCCCAGAAGAGGTTCGTCGCCGGAAGGATTCCCTCCATGCCGCGAGCTCCGCCGACAGCATTGGTGTTCTGAAGCAGGACTCGGATGATTTCGCCGAAACCAAGGGTCACCATGGCCAGATAATCCCCGCGCAGTCGAAGCGACGGCCCTCCGACAATCAGGCCCGCAAAGGCTGCAATCACGCCTGCGATTATCAGCACTGGAAGAAATGTCAGCTGCGAGGCCCAGGAAGTCCCTGTCCAATCGAGATGGGGAAGCAATGCCGGCAGCGCCTTGCCGGTCAGCAGCGCCGAGGTGTAGGCACCGACCGCCATGAAGGCGGCATGACAGAGGGAGAATTGCCCAGTCTCCCCCATCACGAGATTAAGCGAGACGGCCAGGATGACATTAATGGCGGCAAAGAGAATGACTTGCGTCGTATAGGGATCGATCAATCCCCCACAGAGTTGGAGGAGTACCGCCAAGGCGATCCCGGCGGCCAGAGCGAGACGCGGATTCTTGATACGGGCGTAAGAGGAACGGAACACGCTGATGAAATTATCCGTAAGTTGTGCTCAATCGGAGCCTTTTCTAACAACGGGATTGGGCAGCACTGGAGAGAAGTCGGAAGTCCAGGGATTTTCGGCAAACTCGGATTGCTCCAAAAGCCCGATCATCTGCCGGCAGAGAGAAAGCACCTGCTCAAGATCTAATCCAAGATGCCAGGGGCCATAAGGGGCAAGATTCGCTTCAGCCAGAAGGAAAAGTCGGCGCGCGGGAGGCAACCTGCGGCCATACTTCGGATGGTCTGGGTGCAGGTGCTGGAGGCGGAGATGAACGAATCCTCCAGCGAGTTGAATCAGGCCCTTGTAGTAGGAATAATCGGGCGCGTCCCGGCCATCCTTTAACCAGAGATGCTCCAATACATCATGAGCCTCATAGTAGCGCTGGGAATTGAAACACTCGAAATAGCCGAGGTAGCAAGCATCGAAGGATCCGGATGCCCGGCTCGCTTCCAAACCCTGAACAAAGGACTTCATGCGCTCAGATTTTTTCATGCGCTCGTCAGGAAAGATAATAGGGCCTCAGTTAAAAGAGGAACGTGTTTTCCCGGAATAG
This sequence comes from uncultured Spartobacteria bacterium, assembly GCA_903919105.1. The sequence continues at coordinate 5,078 of CAIXGT010000254.1, forward strand.
TTGCGCCCCTTCCAACTCACGCCAGCACCTAGGCAGAGCCTCCAGCTATTCAGTGCGATTAGCAGAGCGAGGATCACCGCGAACGGATGGGCAATGAAACCGAGCCATGAGCTACGGAAACGCTTCGTAATCATAAATCGCATTCCCATGATCAGGATTACGGCGATCCAAGCTCCTAAAAGTAAAGATCCGCTAAAGGGAAGCAGAAGAAACGGGAACAGGAAGAGGCTGAAAATTACTACTCCGAAGAGCGTAAATCCGACATGAGACTCCTCAAAGACAGGCCTGAGATTCTTGGAGAATCCTTCCCAGAGTTCTGGGAAGCCGGAATACATCCTACATCTGAGAAGATCGATACCATCGGCATTAACTAGGCGCATTCCCTCACCGGTTCGTGAAGCCACCTTCCGACCGAAGGCTATGTCTTCGACCAGGTGATCCTTCAGGGCCTCGTGCCCTCCAAGACCCTGATAGGAATTGCGACGAAATAGAAGAAATTGTCCGTTTGCCGCCCCAAGCGCAGCCAACCGCGCCCGTGTGAATCCCCAGCGCCCCGCTCGCTCCGGCTTCTCTTGTAGAAGCCGGAGAAGCGGAAACGGATGGAAAGCCATGAAGAGAAGATAGCCCAGGGGGATCACCAGTTTCTCAGACCAAGTGCCCGTGATCTGATCCGGCCAGAGAGAAAGAAGATCGGCCCTTGTGGAAACGGCGTGGTCAAGCGCCGTCCGAACGCATGAATGGGAGTGAATCGTGTCAGCATCAGTAAATAGTAAATGACCGCTTTCCAAATGCGCAGCCTGTGAAAGCTGATGGCAGGCCCAATTTTTACCAACCCACTCTTCGGGCAATTCTTCACCACGAAGCAACCGAAGACGGCTTCCGGGCTCTTCGCGGAATCCGAGTTCCCGGGCAATCAAGGCAGTTCCATCGGTCGACCGGTCATCAAGCAGGATGATCTCCCGGACCGGGGGCTCTTGTGTAATCAGTGAAGCAAGGCAGTCGCGGATCCTACGCTCCTCGTTGCGGGCCGGCACTAGTACGGAGACATCCTGAATCCTGATTCCCCCCATCTCCCCCATCTCCCCAAACGGCGTCGGCTTCAACCTCCTCAGAAGCCTCATGTTAATGAGGCAATGTGCCAAGCAGAGCGTCAGCAAGGGGAGCAGGAGACCCCATATGAACAACCCCGGCAGGAGATAGAACAACCCCTGCATGGTTTTGCGTGAGACTGCTAAAA
>CAIXGT010000255.1 GCA_903919105.1 uncultured Spartobacteria bacterium
GGCTGATCTTTGGCATCGACCCTCGACTCTCGACTTCCCAGCGTCGGTTCCTCCAGTGCCGTTTCGTCCTTCATAAATCATCCTTCATCCTTCATAATTTGCCTAATGCCGCTGATCCATCCATCTGCCTTTGTCGATCCCGCAGCCCAACTTGCCGCCGATGTGGAGGTCGGGCCGGGAGCCATCATTGAGTCCGGCGCCGTGATCGGTGAAGGGTGCCGGATCCAGGCTCATGCTGTGATCACGGGACACGTCAGGATGGGTGCTAGGAATGCCGTAGGGTACGGAGCCATCCTGGGTGCTGACCCGCAGGATTATGATTTCAAGCCCGGCACCAAGAGTGAGGTGCTCATCGGTGATGACAATATCATCCGTGAATACGTGACGATCCATCGCGGCACCAAGGAGGGGAGCGTAACGAGAGTTGGTGACAATAATTTCCTGATGGTCGGCGTCCATCTCGGTCACAACGCCACGATCGGCAACAGGGTCATTATTGCCAACAACTGTCTGCTGGCCGGTTATGTCGAGGTGCAGGATGGAGCGGTACTCGGAGGGGGCTCGGTCTTTCACCAGTTCCTGCGTGTGGGAAGGCTCTGCATGGTGAGGGGAGGGGAGCGCTTCCCCAAAGACATCCCTCCCTTTGTTTCGGCCTATGGAACCAGCATGGTGGCCGGCATCAACGCCGTCGGACTCAAGCGTGCCGGATTCAGTTCTGAGACCAGATTGGAGATCAAGAGGGCCTTCCGGATGATCTACCACAGCGGCCTGAATATCACTCAGGCTCTTGAGGAATCGAAGAAGGCGTTGTGGGGACCCGAAGCGCAAGAGTTCCTCGATTTCATCGCCTCGGCAAAGAAGCGTGGAGTTTGCGCGGTAAAACCCGTCCGTGGTGGCTTGTTCTCCTCATCCGACACTAAGGACGCGGAGGAGTAAAAACTAGAGAACGGCTAGAGCCTGCAGTGCGGCCGTGTGGATGTCCCTAACTGCCACACCATGGAGGGCAGCCGCTTCTGCACATGAGGAAAACTCCGGTGATCGCTGGAGTATCTCGCCCCGGAGTGAGCCAATTTTAACCCTAATATTTCCATAGCGGGTATCGATCTCCTCGAAGTGTCGCTCGAGCTTGAGGCGCTGCATGTGATGCCGCCTGATCCCGAATGCCGTCGTTTCCCGGAGAATCCTTTCGGAAAGTTCAGTCGCCTTCTCCTCATGACAAAGGACTTCCAGAACCCACCCTGATCGCCCTTTTTTCATGACAGTAGGTGTGAGGGTGGCGTCGAGCGCTCCCGCGGTAAGTAGCGCGTCAAGAGCGCTGGATGCATGTTCAGGACTCAGATCGTCCAGATTGCATCGGAGTTCCACGACCTCATCGATATGAGAGAGATCGGGATCAACCGATTCTCCAAGGATGAGGCGGAGGACATTGGGGCGATTGGGGGTGTTCCTTGAGCCAAGTCCGTAACCGATGGAGGTCACTGCCATCTCGGGCATCGGGCCGAAGTTTCCGGAGAATTCAGCCAGGATCGCGGCCCCCGTCGGGGTGATGTGCTCCCAAGGTTCCTCAACCTGACGGAAAGGAATCCCTTTGAGAAGTGCCAGAGTGGCCGGCGCCGGCAAGGGAAATGTGCCATGCGCGCAATGAATATGGCCGGTTCCCTCGATCAGCGGACCGCAGGTGATCGTATCGATCTTGAGATAGTCGAATCCCGCGCAGGTACAGACGATATCTGCGATCGAATCCTCCGCTCCGACCTCGTGGAATCCGACGTTTTCGGGAGGGACTCCATGCACCCCTCCTTCCGCGATGGCAATCCTTCGGAAGACGGCAAGGGAACGAGTCTTTACTTTGGCATCGAGAGAACTCTTTTCGAGAAGGGAGACGATCTCGGCGTGATTGCGTCCATGGGAGTGGTGGTCATGGCTCCCATGGTGTTCGTGAACTTCGTGAGTATGAGAATGATGATGACCATGTTGGTCGTGCCCGTGGTCGTGATGATGGTGAGTGGTCTTGGTCGCCCCTTCCCCCTGATCCACCTCATCACCTTCATGGCCACTCACCAGAAAGCGCCATCCGGAGATGCCGGTCCTGTCTGCGCGTTCGAAGCGGCAGGAGGGAAGATCGATAGCGAGCGCCCGCAGTGCCTCTTGAAAAACTTCCTCAGGAACCCCGAGATCCCTCAGTGCGGCAACGGACATGTCGCCGCTGATTCCAGCAAAGGCATCGATATGAAGGAGTTTCATGATGGTTGGGGTCTGGCAGGAGGAAAGGTAGTTCCGTCAATTCATTCACACCTACTGCTCCTTGATACGGCAATGCAAAAAAAACTGAAGCATCATGTCGCCAAGTCAGGGCATGTTTGTTTTAATTTTATTTCTAAATTTCTCAGTCAATGCCACAACCTCAAGACTCCAACGGATCCATCACTGCACAGAATTCCTCTCTCTATAACGTGGAGGGATGGTCCGAGGGATACGTGAGGATCAACGACGCCGGTCATGTCACCATGCGGCCTCAGAGAAAGGAGGGCGAGGAGATCGACTTGATGGAGTTGGTCGGCGAGGCGGGGGACCGCGGGCTCCGTTTTCCTCTATTGGTCAGGTTCCATGATCTGCTTCGCGACCGCGTTCGTAGGCTGAACGAGTCATTCGCTAGGGCCATTTCAGAGTGCGGATACAAGAACCAGTACCGTGGGGTTTTCCCCATCAAGGTCAATCAGCTCTGCGAGGTCGTCGAGGAGATCGTTGATGCTGGACTCCCCTACCATTTCGGTATCGAGGCCGGCAGCAAGCCCGAGCTCATCGCCGCTCTGGCGGTCCATTCTGATCCCGAGAGTCTTGTGGTCGGAAACGGCTACAAGGACGACGAGTTCATCCGGGCCGCGCTCATCGGCATCAAACTCGGGAAGAAGGTCATTCTTGTTGTGGAGAAGTTGGAGGAGTTTCACCAGATACTCGCCGTAGCCAAGCAGGTCGGAGTGACTCCCATGATCGGCGCCCGAGTCAGGCTTCTCTCCAAGGGAGCTGGCAAATGGGCCACCAGCGGCGGAGAGAATGCTAAGTTCGGTCTCTCCACAGCTGATCTTGTATCAATGAGCGACACGCTTCATGCCGAGGGCATTCCCAACGCGCTAGTGCTTCTTCATTACCATGTCGGCTCCCAGGTGCCCGATATTCAGACGATCAGCCGCGCCACGCGTGAGGCCGCCCGCTTCTATGCCAAACTCAAGAAGATGGGCCACGCTCTCGGCTATCTTGACGTGGGTGGTGGGCTCGGAGTCGATTACGACGGATCCCGTACGAGCTTCGATAGTTCCAGGAACTATTCACTCCACGAGTACACCCGCGACATCGTCTACAATATCATGGAGGTCTGTGACTCGGAGCAAGTCGAGCATCCCGTGATCGTGAGTGAAAGCGGTCGCTTCATTGTAGCGCCCCACTCCGTGCTGATTATCGAGGCGTTCGGCTCCATCGAGAAGCAGACTCATGGGGCCCAAGTCTTGGCCTCCCCCGAGGATCCCAAGCTGGTTTCGGACATGCTCGAGATCCTGGCCGGTCTGAATGAGAAGCGTCGTTTGGAAAATCTCCATGATGCACAGCAGATCAGGGATCAGGCGCAGTCGATGTTCGATCTCGGCCTGCTCGAGCTCCGCTCCAAGGCAAAGATCGACACCCTGTATTGGCATATTGCCGCCGCGATCGTGAAACTCCATGCCGGGATGAAGCAGGTGCCAGAGGAAGTGAGGGAACTCGAGGTGGCCCTGGCCGACCAACTTCTCTGCAACTTCTCCGTCTTTCAGTCCCTGCTTGACCACTGGGCCTTGGGGCAGCTTTTCCCAGTCATGCCGATCCACCGTCTCGACGAGATTCCGGAGCGTAGTGGCACGCTCGTTGACATCACTTGTGATTCCGACGGCAAGATGGCCAAGTTTATCGATTTTCAGGATGTGAAGGAGACCCTGCCTGTACATGCCGTCCGGCCCGGCGAACCCTATTACCTGGGGATTTTCCTTTCGGGAGCCTATCAGGATATCATGGGAGATCTGCATAACCTCTTCGGTAGGGTGAACGAGATGCATGTCTTTCTCGATGAGGATGAGGAGGCCGGTTACTACATCGAGGAGGTGCTTCCGGGAAATACCATCGACCAGGTGCTGACCCTCACCCAGTGGGACACCAAGGAGCTGGCCCGCAAGATCAAGTCCCAGGCCGATGCCGCACTCAAGGGCGACCGTCTTAAGCCCAACGAGGCGATGCGACTCGCCGACGAGTACGAGAAGATGTTCCAGTCCTACACCTACTTGGATTTCAACGCCCGTCGTCCCAATGGTTCCATGAGCTCAGTAACAAAAACTTCCAATTAATCCCGGTGAGCGATCCTGCCCTTCTCAAGCATTCCCCTCTCGAATCAGCCCACGTGGCCTGTGGTGCTCGCATGGTCGAGTTTGGCGGATGGTACATGCCGGTCCAGTACTCAGGCATCATGGAGGAGCATCGTGCTGTCAGATCTGCCTCCGGCATGTTCGACATCTCCCACATGGGGGAGGTCATTGTTTCAGGGCCCGGTGCCCTGGCGTGGTTGGAGAGTCTCCTGACCAACCGCGTCGGTAAGCTCGCCGTCACCCGGGGTCAATACACCCTCATGCTGGATGAGAGTGGAGGGGTCATTGATGATCTCATCATCTACCGGACAGCAGAGTTGTCTTATTTTCTGGTGATCAATGGTGCCTGCCGTGATCTCGATCTCGAGTGGATGCGTGGTCATCTTCCTGCCGATGATTCCGTTCTGCTACAAGACCAAGGGAACGACTATGCGGCCATCGCTCTCCAGGGAGGCGATTCCGAAAAAATCCTAAGGTCTCTCTTTCCGGGCTGCGACGTTCCGAAGCGAAACGGCATTGCTCCACTCATCCCGTCTCTTGTGGCTTCCGAGGGCAGCATCCCTTCGCTCGTTGCCCGTACCGGATATACCGGTGAGGATGGATTTGAGCTCTTTGTTCCTGTGGCGCATGGTATCGCGCTCTGGGAGAGCCTTCTTGCCGCCGGAGTGAAACCTTGTGGCCTTGGATCCCGGGACACCCTGCGGCTTGAGATGGGTTATCCTCTGAATGGCTCGGATCTCTCCCGTGACCGCACTCCTCTCGAGGCTGCTCTGGATAGGTTTGTTGGCCTCGATGATCCCGAGAAGGGTGATTTTTCGGGTCGCAAGGCTCTGGAGCAGCAGCGTTCAGAGGGCTTCCCCTCTCGGTTGACACCCCTCAAGCTTTCCGTGCAGGGTCCACCCCTCCGTTCCCATTATCCTGTTCTGGCTGATGGAGTTGCAGTAGGTGAAACCTGTAGCGGCGCCCTCTCCCCGAGTCTGGGTGAGGGGATCGCCATGGCCTATCTTCCCGAGGCCTGTAGAACCCCC
>CAIXGT010000256.1 GCA_903919105.1 uncultured Spartobacteria bacterium
CCGACGGGTTGCAAGATCCCGACGGATCGTGTCGCTGCCATAGACCTTGTTAAAGAGGTTGATCTTGCTCTTGCTGGCTTGGGTAAAGTATAGGGACGCGAGGTTTGAGAAACTATGACAAAGGTTTGGGAAAATCAGGGGTTTTAGTACCTGAAAGCCCAACGCTCTACAACCATCATGCAGGGGCTCATCCTTGAGCCTGCAGGATGGTTAGCGGGAAATTCTGGGAGCTTGTGCGGAGCGTCGAGGGGCCGATGTTGCCGTTCTCGCTGCCAAAGAAGGGATTGGCCTGAACCCATTGCAATTCACCTAACAGGTCGAAGGAGAGACCGCTCCCGATGGCACTTTGAAGGGCCGAGCCTCCCAAGGCGGCGTGCAAAAAATAAGAATTGGTGTCCGGGGAATAGTTCCAAGCATCGCTCTGAATCAAAATTTCTCCGGTATCGGAACTCTTGAGCGTCAGGATCAAAGAGGAAATGGGGAACAATTCCGGAAGAACACCCGGATCAACATTTATCGCGGCGTTCCGAAAAATGACTTCCAACAACAGGTCATCGCCGATCTTTTCGAGATCAGGAAGCGTGCCGGTGACAACCCGGGTCACCATATCGACTGAAAGGGAATTGAACGTGTTCATGAGTTAAAATCAGCTCCTTGATTCAAAGATCTGGTGATCGTCACGGGAAAATTCTGACTTCGGCGGGTGATTAACGAAGGGCCCACGCCGGTCTGATTGACCTCTTGCCACTCTATTTCGCCGCTGAGTGTCACGGTCTCGTTGACCCCGTCGGCAAAAGACCCAAAACACTCTGAAAGGGCATTTCCTGCAATCGGGAGATAAAAAAGGTAGGAAAAGAAAGCGGGATTCCCCCAACCGGTCACAATGCAAGGAAGGAATTCAGTGGTCGACAACACCACGGCTCGACTGGACGGATCGAGAAAAGAGCAAGCGATCCCCGTGACTTGCGGATCCAAAAACGATGCGCCTGAATGGAATACCACTTGAAACAGGAAATCATCCCCTTCCTTCAGGGTTCCCGGGGAAACACTTGTCTGGGTGACATTCCAGGTTGATTGGCCTGAATTGGGCGGTTGCTGGCCCCAAATGGCCGTCCCATGCGACGCCTGGTCAATCCAAAGCTGCTGGATCGGGAAATCACTGGCCGTTTGGGCAATGGCAAAAGGGTAGCCAATGTAAGAAATACGATTCGCAGGGGCAAGATTAGTCATGGGCACCTGGCAAGGATAGTGAACGCGCATCTCCCCAGAAAATCCGGGATCTGGTGAATCACCGCTATTCAATATCCGGTATCCATTCCAAAATTCGGCATTTTTCCCAACACTAGATATAACCCCGGCGTTGATATGGTAAAAATCTTGAGCGACCCCTGAAGAGAATTTTCCAAAAATCAACAAATCGAAATTAACGGTCAGTGTGGGTGGGGAAAAAACGGCGTCGATATAGACCTTAGCGGACTCAGTGGGCAGCGCCGTCGCATGAACCGTGTGGGCGCTGTCTTTCCACCAGTTACTAATGGTGGCAAGACTACCGTCTCCGGTGGCGTTGTTGTAAAAGAAAGGCATGCCGGTGATCCGGAGCGTCGCTTTGGCGATGCCAGAGTAATTCGGATCGGTGACAGTGGCCACCACGTAATAGGATCCGGAGTTCGTGGGAGGGGTCGTCGATCCGTTGTAAGTGATCGAAGTCGCAAGGCCGGACGGCGTTGTCGTGGCGACCAAGGCATGTCCCGAACCGTCGTAAGTGATTGATGTGTCACCCGACAGGGTGACCGTCGCCGGAGCTTTGTTAATGTACAGCACGGCCGACGCCGCGCCGAGATGATCCGTGTCGTTGATCGATGCCAATACTGTATATCTCCCCGCAGCGGTGGGTGCTGTCGTCGATCCGTTGTAAGTGATCGTGGGCGTGAACCCTGGAAGAGCTGGGGTGACCGTCACGGGGAAAGATTCCCCCGTATATGTATGGTACAATTTAGTGCGGTCGATCCAGAGTCCCACCCAAATCCGAAATACGCTGAACAAAGTGGTTACTTCGCGCGCGGCATTGTAATCGGCATTGCCCGACTGGTTGGCCGCCAGGACAACCGTCCCTTCTGCCCCCGTAAGCGTGACCGTGTTCCCACTGATGGTTGCAGGGCCACTCTTAACTGTCACCGCCACCGAAAGGCCGCTTGAGGCCGTGGGGGGCGTGATCGTGATCGTTGCGGGCGCAGAGCTTGGAACATACGACGGAATGGCTTGAAACGCGCTGATCGATTGCGAAATCTTTGCCACCGTGAACGAAGTGATGACTTCGGGCGCGGCATTGTAATTTGCATTTCCAGACTGATTTGCCGCCAGGACAACCGTCCCTTCTTCCCCCGTAAGCGTGACCGTGTTCCCACTAATCGTTGCAGGGCCGATCTTGACCGTGACTGCGACCGTCAAACCACTAGAAGCCGCAGGTGGCGTTATCGAAAATGGATACGCGCTGGGTAACTTCGAGACGATCGAAAAAAAAGAACTGATCGTCTGCGACGCTTTGGCAACCGTGAAAAAGGTCGTAACCTCGGCGGCAGAATAATAATCACTATTTCCCGACTGATTTGCCGCCAGGACAACCGGCCCTTCTGCCCCCGTAAGCGTGACCGTGTTTCCATTAATCGTTGCAGGGCCGCTCTTCACCGTGACTGCCACCGTCAGACCACTGGAAGCCGTGGGTGGCGATATCGAAAATGGAGTCGCGCTGGTTAACTTCGAGCCAATCGAAGAAAAAGAATCGATCGTCTGGGGAATTTTTGTGACTTGAAAACTCGTCGTGATTTCATCGGCGGCGAGATAGCTATCATTCCCCGCCTGATCGGCGGCAAGCACGACGGTTCCCACCGAGCCGGTCAGCGTTACTGTGTACGTTCCTCCCGGCGTTCCGCTGATCGTGGCAGGCCCGCTTGCAATACTGAGGGTGACAGGAAGATTGCTGGTGCAACCAGGGGCCGCAATGGAAAAAGGGCCGGAATTCTTTGCGTGATCAACAACCGATAATGAAGAAATCACCTGCACTCCCTTGACCGCGACATTTATTGTTGCGTTGGTAACGCGTGTTGTGAAATTGATTTGAATCGTTTCTATAACAGATGGTGTGCCTCTTAAATAATAACCATCGGCTTCTTCAACCAAAATCATGCCAGAGGGAGCAAACCCATTATGAGAGGCGGCCCCAAACAGGTTCCTAAATATCAAAATATTTTGATAAGCCCCAACTTCAAAAACAAAAGAATCAAACATAGGTTTAGCTGATCAGCGCCTGAGCCACGGCGGCTCCGTTGGAAGCCGTCAGGCTCGGAACAACTCCGTAGCTGATCCAGGCGCGGGGGTCGTTTTGTGATGCCTCGGTTTCGAGGTTCGCCAAGCGGCACCGGAGAGCGAAGTTTGCAGTCGACGGCGCGGCTTCATCGTTCTGCAAACTGACTCCGTACAGGATAGTTGAAAGAGTCATGCCGGTGGGGGTGTGAGAGATCAATGCCCCGAAGGAATGGGTCACCTCGTAGGAGGTAAGCATTACCTTTTGGGTGATGATGGGGGTCGGATTCCAGGTGATCGCCAGCATGCTGCCGGGGTCATCGTAAGTACCGATTTCCACAAAGACCGTGGTCTCGATGGCACAGTTGGATCGGAGCGCCTGAAGGGCCAGCCCCCAGTTCACTGATAGAGTTTTCCCCACTGGGAACATCGACGCATTGACGGCGATCCTCCAGAGCTCGCGGTCAAAGTTTGATGCCTCTTGCAGGCTTATTGCTCGGTTCGGAAGCTGCGAGTCGACATAACCCATAAACGGATCGGCAGTCACAGGCGAGCCTGTGTATCCGATCACTTCGGCTTTGTTTCCAAGAGGGATTTTCATGCCATTAACAGGTATTGTTTGTCCCTGACCAGCTAGGACGGCCCTTACGGCTGAAATGAATGCGGGAATGCTGCCGATCTTTGAGATCAGTTCGGGTGCGATTGTGCCATCGGAGTTCAAGATGGTTTTGTAGCCTGTGATCGTGGTAACTCCCTGAGCATTGGTCGAAGTTTGAGCAACCACCAAAGAACCATCGGCGGCCAGGCGCGGAACCGAAGGAGGGACATTGGCAACCGGAAGAAAACCATTGTTGTCGAGCTGAGGCACGGTCGAGGGAAGTGCCTCCACAGGCAATGTCCCTGAGAGCTTGGAGAAAGGAATCTTTGGAAGCTTTGACAAAGGGATCGAAGGCCAGAGATCGAGCGGGTTGCCTTGGGCTGCAAGGGCATTGAGCGCATCCTGAAGGCCATCGATATCGCCGATGTGGAGATGCAGATGGGGCAGGTAATTGGTGGCGTAGGCGCTGGTAATGAGCACCCGGTACTGGTCTGTGGCCGGTGGTGACGGGAAGACGATGAGCACATGACTCGAATCGGTGATCGTGGCCGTGTACTGGTTATCCGGAAGACGCACGCCGGTGCTGTTTTCAATGACTTCGACAAAGACATCCTGGCTTCCCAGCATGTGAGAGATATTCCAGCTGGTATTTACCGTGTCGCCCACCTGCTCCTGGTAACCAATGAGACCGGCAACGGTGGCCTGATCCGAATTGTTCGGGGGCGATACATAACCTTGATTGACCAGCCAGTTTGGTGAGACGACCAGAGCCATCTCACTATCGATCATCGCCGCCTTGATCGTGACGGGCACCTGAATCGGCGTCCCTTGGGTTCCGTCATTGATCTCCAGCTCGAACATCATCGGCACACTCGGCTGCCCATCGAGCGCGATCTCGATACCCGGCACATTCAGGTTGAGGACTGAGGAAGGGGTGATCAGCGGGGGCTGAGAGACCATGGTGATCTGAATCAGCGGCTGGAAGGCATTGCCCAGGGGCCCCGTAAACGTCACGTAATAGTAGTTCTTTGCGGGCTGGATGACTTGGAAACGGGTGATCCCATCGCTGAACAGGTTGTTCAGCGCGGCAGCAATAGTAACGGCTGTTACGGAAGCCACTGGGATGACGGTACTCCCGAGACCATTCCACGTCATCGTGAAATCTCCTTGGGCGGTCGCGGGCACTTCGATCTTCTGAATCTCATTCCGAAGATCATTGCCTGTTAATGCTTCTGCCACCGTAACCGCCGGAGACGTCGGAAGGGCGAACTTATCCGTGAAGGCAACTGGAGCCTGAAAGAGCTTCACGATGAAAGCGGTCTGGCCGTTGATCGTCCAAGGGATCGAGCGGGTGAAGCAGGTGGGGAAAAGCTCATTGTGCACCACGTGGATCGAGGTGTTAACCGCCGGGTCATTCCAGATAATCCAGAGGATATTGGGCGCACCATCCTTGACCACAGTGAGTCCCCCGGCGGCTGATACGGCTGGGAGGGCATTAAGAGCAGTCTGGACAAACGATTTGCTGGAATTGTAGAGCAGCGCGGGCGTGGTGTTCGTTCCCTGGACCGGCGTTTCTGATCCGATTTGCAGGGCATAGGTCCCCTGCAGGGGAGCTGCATCGATCTTGCCAATGCCGAGCTTGATCGTCTTGAAAGAGATGGGAACGAAATTGAATCCCCCCGTGGGAGTCATTTGCATTCCTTTGAGAACGATGTTCAGCTGGTCACCCTGAACGAGTGGAGGAAGATTCAGCGGAGAACCGTCCGTGGGATTTCGAAGCGTCTGGTTAGCGATGTCGAGGCCGAGGATCAGGTCCATAATTCTAGGGAGTCGGGTGGTGTGGATTCAGGATTGGAAAGATCGGGAGAGGGATGAACGGAAGAGAGCGAGGTGTATTGCAGGAGCCAGTCGATGGGAAATGGGATGATCTTATAGGGGAAATCACCGTAAAGATTCAGGGGCTTGGGGTTGGTGATGACGGGTTTTTCAGGCATGGCTGGGGCATCGCTCGGGTGCTTAGGCGGTCCAGAACTCCACCGTGCTTGCAGCCTGGGCGTTGTTTGCCAGCGCCTCGTTGATTTGCTGGTTAAAAAGACTTCCAAAAAGATCTACCGTGGGATCGCCGATGGGTTGATAGTCTGGCAAAAGCTTTATTGGCTCGACGGGTGCACACTGGAAAGGCCAGAACTCCAACTGTTCGACGGTTGCCGAGGCATCACCGGGTTTCTCGCCTTCGAGCAGATAGACCCGGGCGAGATGACGTAGCCCGTAGGGGTAAGGATTCTGGCTTGGGATCCTCCCGCCCCATGTCCGATAGCTCGTGGGTGTCTGTCGGCCCGATAGTTTCAGCGGAAGCGCGCAGAGGTAGATGGTAGCCACCGAGAGTTTTTTCTTCCAGGCAGCCTCGTTCTGATAGATATCGGGCCGCGCGCTATCGGCCACCGGCGTGAAGTCGACACCACTCGTGAGCAGCAAGTAGGGAGGTTGATCCGTCTCGCGCCAGAGACGGTTGGCGATTCCTCCCTTGATACGCGATGGCGGGTAATCTTTCGGCATCGTCCAGCCGCGAGGATCACCCTCGGTGAGATAGGCCACCGTGGCCTCCAGGTCATTCACGTAACCCGTCGACATGAAGACATTCCACTGACCGTCCGCTGCTCCCGGAGCAACGCGGCATTGCCATTGATGAGCCAACCCGTCAGGAACCGGTGGGAGAGGCGCTTCCGAGATCGTGATCTGTCGGATGCCCTCGATTAGGGCATTGTGCCGCTCGGACGTGACTGCATCTCCAGGGTAGACAAGGTTCATAGCAGAGTTTCAGATGGTCCACCACCACGAGGTGAAGATGCCGGTGGATTTCACGTTCGAGGCCTTAAAGCCGAGATTGAAATAGGTCGCAGGTGTTATGATCATCGACTTCTGATTGGCGACAGCGATGAGCTTGTAAGCTGTCCAAGGCTCCCATGCCGGTTTCTTATCAGTCGCAATCATGGTTGCGTCCGTAATGTTGTGTCTGGCCGGATCAATGATGACCTGCAAATAGATCAAGCAATCGTTGCTCGTCGTGTCGAACTTCGGCGAGAGGGTGAAATCCTTTTCCGAAAGAAGATTCCCCTCCGAATCCGTAGGTTCTAGTCCATTGACGAGTCCGGCAATAAACCGGAACGTGTATTCGCCCGGGGACTTGGGAACAGGAACCCATCTCGCCATCCAAGGGTAGTAATAATCTTTGCTTGGCGCGTCATATGAGACCAAGGTCACCGTATCGAGCTGGATCACCTTGACTCCCGGTCCGCCGCGTAGATGGCGACGACCTACGGCACGAACCAGTGCGTTATGATCCTCCGCTCGCACGGGGTCACCCGGTTTTACCATGAGATTGTCCAGATCGTCTTTCATAGTTATTTAGCAGTGGTCATGGATTTATAGAGGTCTCTATTCCACCCTCCTGCTCCGCTCAGGACATAGCGATCGGTGACTTCCACAGCCTGGCCGCGAGCGCGAATCGTCGGCATTCTCTTAAGCCAGTTTCTATTTCTGTCAAAAGTGGGCATCGCGAAATAGCTAGGCGTCGGAACTGAGGTGACGATGGTTTCCACATTTTGGAACAGATCGGTTGGGATTGTTGCGCTCAGGCACCATGTCTTCGACCACGTAGCTCCAAAGGAGAGATAGGAATCGACTAGGTAAAAGGGGTTACCTTTTGAGGGACCAGTGTCGCTGTCATCCGGGTTAAAGTTCGGATCAAACTTCACAGTGCCATCGTTCTGGATGGTTCCGTAGGTGTCCCGGATATATTTCCAGTTGGGATTCTGTGAGATGGGAATCTGCAGGTCGCTCGGTTCAAATGCATAGACCGCTATGGTCGCTTGATCGGGCGTACTATTCGACGAACCTCCAACCCCACCATGACCTTCAAAGGTGAGTTCATAGTTCCAAGCTCCGGAGGCATCCTGCTTTCCTCGAGCGCTGACTAGCCCGTAGTTGCTGATGCTGGGGAGCGCCGAGGGACTGGGGTAGTTCGTTCCATCCGCCGCCGTGTTCATGATGGCAGGAACCGTGTAAATGATCTGACCAACCCCGCTTGGGAGCTGATTGAACCCCGTCACCCGTGCTGGTGGCGTGCCGAAAATCTGACTCATTGGTAACCTCCTTGCCGTGCCGCCATGGCGGCCGTGCTCTCGGCGATGTTCGGGATCTTCGCTAGCGCATCGAGCTTCGCGGTGATTTTTTCCAAATGCTCAGCCATCTTGGTCGTGGCATTAGCCTGCTGGGCAGCCTGCATGTTCTCACCCATCGCTCCTCCCATGCGGGCCAGTGAGGAGACATGACCTTCCAATAGATCTTCACTTTTCTCGGGCTGGGACTCTTTGATCGAGGCATTGGCCCCTCGGATCGCCGTGTTGAAGGCATCGGTGTCACCGGCCGCTTGGCGTTCCTTAAGGAGTCGGTTGTATTCCTTCTGCCACTCCAGCCGTGCCGCCGCCTTGTCGTCTCCGTTGCTCTTGGCCTCCTTAATCTTGAGCTCCAGATCGAGCTCCTCACGCTTGGCGGCGTTTTTACTTCCGGTTTCGGAGATCTGTTTTTTTAACTGCAGAATCTGATTGGTGATCTCCAACTCTTTTTTTAAGCCAGAATCGGCCTCTTCCTTTGTGCGAGAAGGGTTCGAAGTCCAGTCGCGAGTCTCACGCGCTTGCTTTTCGAGCTCCGGAATCTTTTGTTCAGGAGTCAGTGCATTCCACCGGCTTTGCTCTGCAACTTTCTTATCCAATTCATCCATCCGATGCAGCCCATCAAAATCATGGATTTCAGGTATGTAATCGTTAATCGGAGCGCCGTGCAACCGAAGCTCTTTCTGTTTTTTGAAATTCTCCCACTGCTTTCTGTCGTTCTTTTCTTGCTGTGCCTCTGTCTCGTCTTGGATTCGATTTAGTTCACCGGGTCCGGTTAACAATGTTCCTAGCGAATCAGTAATGGGCTTAAATCCGCCCTTTTCAAAATTTAGAAATCGCTCCATCCAGGAAGGCATTTTACTAGCCGACAAAGACTGAATGCCCATCATGATGCCACTGAAGAAATCGGCCATGCTTTGGGAAGCTGATTTGGTCGAAGGGACAATACTTTTAATTGATTCAGTAATAGCGTTCAGGCCATCTGTTACAGATTGGGCAAAAGGCTTGGTAAAATCACCGAGGAGCGCCGTCCAAGCTGTGTGCAACCGCTCTAGTGCAGCCGTCTGAGTATCGGAAGCTGCTTTTCCTGCTTCTCCATAGGATGCAAGCTTGGTGGTCAGGAGTTCGTAAAGCGTCCCCTGCTCCTTAGCGGCCTTGATGGCTTCATTGCTGACGCCATTTGCTTCCAGCTCCTTTCCAAGGATCGTCCTCTGACCCATGCCGTTCATTAGGTCGATGATGTCCCGCTGGGCTTGGAATCCGTCGATCCCCTTGGAAGCCGCCACCTGATTGAGCAGCGTGATCAGGTCGATCATCTTTTGGGTATCGCGCACGCCCGCTTCCCACATGGTGGGAATGTTGACTTTGAACGTATCAACGAGCGCTTCAAAATTGATTCCAAGCTCCAAAGCCTTTTGCTTCAGAGCGTCAATAGCAGCGCCACCCTTTTCCTTTGCGTCGTCAAATCCCAACGAGGGATCTACAGAACGGAAACCGCCCGCGATTCCGATCTGGGAATCTTGAAGCACGCGGTTAAACTTTAATCCCTCTAAAGCAAGCTCTTTGATTTTTTCAGCAACTTTTTCAACGATATGAAGGAGAACCTCAGCTCCTTGGACTGCAACTCCTCCCAAAGCGCTACCAAGTGCTGAAGCATTGCCGATGCAGTCAGCAAGCTTGGATGAAGATTTAGTTGATTTTTCCCCGACCCTTTCAACTTCCTCTCCAACTTTCTTTATCGAATCGGTTGCTTGGGTGAATCCCGCCGCATCCAAAAACGCTTTGATCTTGATGATAAATTCATTCATGGCATGTTTCAGACATGAGGTGTTGCTCCCGAACCTTCGGCTCTCCCTGGTTGAATCTTGTCTTTCCTGGACTGTTCCAAATGATCAATGACAGGATTGGAGCTGGATTGTTTTTTGCCATGGGAGTCATCCTGCTGGGCCCCACAATTATTGGCGCTTTGATCGTTTACGTTGCGGCCATCGTCCACGGATTCCATCTGAGCTCCAAGACCGCTTAGAACCTCGCGGTCGCGGTAGTCGGCACCGGCGCATTCCATACCCTCATTGGCAGCCATCCCGGCCGTTAGGATATGCAGTTGATCGAGCGGAAGGTCGAGGGGGCCGTCGATATTGTTCTTCACGCTTGCGGCAAGCAAACGGGCCACCCAGCCCAGACCGTCGTGGCTTGCATGCTGATGAACTCCCTCCACCCGGGGCGATTTCATCGGCATGATCGCCTCGATCGCCCTTTCGATCTCGGAATTCATCTCTATGAGCGCTTCCTGTAGCATCTCTGGAGCTGGAATGCTCCGCCCCGGAAAGATGGTGGCGTAACTCACCGTGAATGCCTCCGCCATGGCTTGCGGATCCTCCCAAGGCCATTCCCCGGCGATGAGCGGAGAGTTCACCGCCTCAAGCTGCAGCCATTTGCGGAGCGTGATCGCGCAGAAAGGAGGCAGGAAAGCACGGCGCACCACGGCCGGAGTGCGGTGATCCGCACGCCGTGCCGCGATGGCATCCGCCTCTTTCTCAAGCTCCTCCAGCGTCATGACACTCAGTGATCGGGGTGACTGATGGGGGCTTAGGAAGTGACTCCTGGAACTAAAATGCCTTCGACCATGATCATCCGGACCTGTCCCTTAGCCCACTTCTCCTCAGCGGAAGTGATCTTAAAAGATCCGAAAATATCGAGCGTTCCACCGACATCGGGGATTGCGGCATCCGTGATGACCTCTATGGAGCCCGTGGCCTTGTAGGAGTGGGTGATCACTGCCGTGATTTTACCGGCGTTATCCTCCTCCTCCTGAACCTGCACTGATTCGGAAATACTGCAGCTCTGCACGATGCCTGCAACGGGTCCCGTGATGCCCGAAGTGCCCCACCAGACCTTGCTAGTCGGAAGCACAACGGCTCCTGTGCCGTTACTCAGAGAAAAAGCTTGAGGAGGGGTGCTTCCACTACCAGCTGCTGTAATGTCGGGGTAATGATTCGCCTGGGCGCTCATCTTCATGGGTTGGCCTCGCTGCCACTTGGCATCCGAGGTTGTCACGATGACTTTCCCTCCCGTGATAGCCGAAATGGTCAGCTCAGCTCCGGCACGCACTCCCAGGGCGGCAACAGTGCCTAGAGGTGTGGAGCTAAAGGAGAGGGAGCCTTTCTTGCCATGGGCGATTAGGGCCGCGATCTCGCCGATGTCGATGACTTCCGTGAGGGTTTCGGCGTGCTTGTACGAGAAGTTCTCGCAAATGCCGGTGATAGGTACAGGAGCTCCGGTTGTGGAGTAGACGATGTTTGATCCGTAGACGTTCATGGTGGTGGGTTATTTGGGCTTTAGGGTGGTGTGATGGTTTTTTTGTAATCGGGATTTTTTAACGATTGAAATATGAGGAATAGAATTGCAGCGGGAGGGCAGCGCTGGCCCCGTACTGATGCGATCCAGAGCCTCCTCCAAAAGTGGCATATTCGTAAGGGGCGTCAGTCCCTTGGCGAAGCGTCTCGGAAGCCCAAGCATCCATCAGTGCGCTAGCGGCGGATGGGAAGAGGCGTTTAATAGCTTGGGAAGCCCAGCCAGTGGCAACAGCCCAATAGCCACCGGCCTGATAACTCCCGTCCATGGAAGGACCACCGCCCGCTAGATCGTGATCGCTGAAACAAGTGTCGCGGACTTGCCCATTGAGAAAACACCCGTCTGCAACAAGAGGTCCACCGGGAAGGCGATGATACAGAGCCGTACTGATAGCGTCGGCAATCGACTCATTTACGGAACCACAGACAACTGCGTAGGCAGAAGCAATGGGAGATTTTTGCGTGTTCGCGCCCTCAGTTCCGAACTTCAGCATCCCCGACGCAGCATCGAAAAGGTAAGTGCCGATAGCGGACTTAATTGCAAAGGCTTCTTCGGTGTAGTCGGCGGCTTCAGCCGTTCTACCAAGTGAAGTGAGCATCTCGGCAATCTGAACCGTGGCTCGGTAGCGCATGACACTTGTCATGGAGGCATAGCCACGAATATCCCAGCTGTCCCAGAACCCCCACTCGACGACATGGCCTGTAAACACAGAGGGGTCGATATAAACCAAGTGATTCTCGATCGCGTGATGGGTAGTTGCGTTATAGGCCGCGAGGATCGTGGATTCCAGAGCGGCGTATTTCATAGCTGATCCGGTTTTGAGGAAATGGGAATACACCATATCGACAAACTCGAACTGGTTGTCGATGGGTATGGTCGAGCGCTCACCCCCACCTCCGCCACCCCAGGCAATCTCACTCCCTGCGCTATTAATCCCCTCGTTGGTTCCATCACTTGCTGAAATCGACGCAATTATGTCGCAGAAATCGGCTATCTGCAGATCCGTGAAAAGATCCGGGCAACCCCTTACCTGCATGGTCCAGTCACGAACAACGGCATTTGGGCCGTAAAATCCATCACCACTAGGCGTCACGGCCTGCTTGCCCGCAAATGAGCCGCCGGTGATAGTCATGAACGAGGCAGGAACTACCACGTCTGCTAGAGCCGCAAGAACTTCTTGCGAATTAGACCTCTGCTCTATGGTTGAGCGATAGGCACGAGACGACGCCACCTTGACCTCTTGCAAGGGCGATCGAAAAATCCGCTGTTGGATGGTCCCCATAGTTTAATAGGGCATCGCTCCCGTGCCGCTGTTATAGAGTGCAGACCTTTGATTAGAGGAAAGGGCAAATGGATAGAGTGCCACCTCATCCATCATTCCTGTGCACGGAGCCGTCCCGTCCCCATTGCCCCCGATCCCAAAATTAGATCCCACAGGATAATTGCCATTCAACGCGCCTGGAGGCGTAAGGCTCCCAAGGGAAACATCATTTCTGTAGAGATTCATCTGTGACCCGTCGTAGGTCGCTACGAAATGCTGCCAACTTCCATCAAGAATAAACGCCGATGGCGCATTTAAATTAACGTAAGCGGATTCAAAACAGATTTGGAACACCACCAGCGAACCGATGCTGATTAATCTAAAGCATGCATTGCCTTCATCAGTGTTATTCGAAATTCCTACATTGAAGTTGACTCCATTAGCCGTGGCTGAGGCCCAAAGAGAAACGGAAAATTGATTCAGAACACTTTCGGGTGCCGCTACGTTCAGCACACTTGCTCCGTTAAAATTTGCGGCATAACCGATTTTTCCGGGCACAAAGGAAACATCGCCGATCGCATTCAGCGTGTGGATGTTGCCGGAGGCATCCGCGAAATCAGAGAGTGGCCAATACCCCCAAGCACCTGTCGGAAGAGAAGAGGTGCCACCGCTTCCTCCGCCGCTACCGCTACTGGTGTTGCTGAAGATAAGGTTATCCCCAAGCTGTACCCAAGCTCCCTCGAAAAATATGAATTCCAGTGTGCCAACGGATGCTGATCCAGTCTGCGTCCATGAAAAAAGCTGAGAACCATTTGTGGAACCATTAAAAATCGAAAGCGTTTGATTGGAGGATGCTTCAAAAAGCGCAAGAATTCTGATCGTATTTCCTTCCACCGCCGTCTCGGGAAGAGAAAACGTTGCTGTGTAGGGACTCGATCCTGCCAGGAGTTGCAGTCTGACCGGATTAATGCCTCTACGAGCTGTTAGCGCGTTGTTAGCAACAGAAGAAATGGTAAACGATTGAAGAGCGTCAGAGGATGTAGCAAGAGCCGCAATCGCCTCCGCTGTTTTCAACGGAGTCATCCAATGCACGTCATCGGTTAGGTCTTGAGCTTGCTCTGTGGTAGCCTTCAGGTCGGGAATGGCGGCAGGTGTCCCTTCTCCGTTGCCGGAGATCGAGTTCGCCACGACGATGGCAAACGTCTGGCTCTTGCTTGGCCTACCTGCGCTCACCCAGGTGATGTCGGCCATGAGCACCACCGAGTCCGTCGTTTCTCCGAAGAGAGCCGCCAGAGGTGCCGACGTGAGGTCGACCTCGAAGAGATAGCCGTTGTCCGAGGTGGAGGGGGCCGTCCAGGAGAGATCCACCGCCACGGCGGCCGCTCCGTAGTGACCCTTCGGCTTGGCAGCCAACTGACCGCTCACCGCGTCGGTGAAATCCTGTAACGGAAAAATCTCCAGCTCCAGCGTGGTGCCGAGTTTCGCGGGGATGGACAGCGCCTCCGTGCTGGACGTGCGCGTGAGTGCAAGCTGGTTGGTCTGTCGGTCGAGGTAGAGTTTCATGTCGGTTTTTAAGATTGGTAAGCGGCGGTGAAAGTGACATCGCGGGCGACGATTCCGTCCTGCATGCCGACCTTGCGGATGCGTGCCCGCACGAGCGGCTCGGCCCAGTAGCCGCCCGGATTGGTATCGGCGAGAATGTCGCGCACGAGGAACGCAGCCTGGAGGTTGTCGACGCCGGTGGAGTTCAGCGCTTCATTGGTGAATACCGAGACCACCCAGGTGCTTCGCTCGTTGAAGGTCGCCGCTCCATAGACGCTCTCGAGCTCGTCGGGCTCGGAAATAACGGCACAGAGACCGGTCTTGCCGAGAGCGATTTCGATCTGACTCAATAGGTCTCCCGTCTTCTCTTCCAGGACAGGGGAGCCTTCGGGCCAGCGCAGATCGGCCGTGATCGCCGCCATGAGAGCCTGTTGCATGAGGCGCTCTTTCATCGGGAACCTCCTTGCACGTTGGCGTTCACGAACTCGGTTGCAGCGCGGTCCACTGCCCCCTGCAACCTGTAGAGCGGAGGAAGGGCACGGGGATCGGCATTCTGGGTCACCGAGTGCTTGAGCAGGTAGAGGAACTCGATGGCCCCCTTGCCTTCCCCGTTGCCGGTCTTACGGGCCAGAAATGCCTGGGAGGGCATCTTGACCACAAAGAGCGCGGAGCGGTCGTTCCACTCGCGGGGAGATCCCATCCTCTTTGCAAAGTCGCTCAGCGGAATGGCCAGCATTTTCCCGCTCTTGGCCGTGATCGTGCCGCCATGGAGCTTCTGCAGGAATTCGCGTGAAGCGATCGAGACGGTCGCCTCCCTGTCAGTGGCTCCCTGGAACCGGGTGTGATCCTTGACCTTGCGAAGCCAGAAATCAGAGCGTGTCCAGCCCTGCTTGTTTCCCTCTCCGTTGCGCTCGTCAAAATGCCGGTGGAGTTCGCTTTCCACGCCTGCACCAGCAGCTGCAAGAAGCGGCCGTGGATGCTGCATCTTCGATGCAATGCGCTGAAGCATCGGTGTTGCCAGATCAGTGATTTCCATCGCCGCACTCATCTCGCACCTCCGATGTATTCGAGTTGACCGTCCCGGAGACGTACCGTGTTACCGAAATCTCGTGCCAGTTCCTTGAGCAGGTCGGGTGAGAAGCGCTCCACATTGCCCGAAAGGCCGTCATTGAACCCACGTCCTTCGCGGTGGACTGTCTGCTGCGCTGTCATGACGCCCAAACGGATCGCCTCCGATCGGGCGACATTCCTGATCCCCATGCCGCTGTTGTAATCGAAGGGAGGATACGGATTTTGAAAGGCAGAGATCGCCATCCAGATCGGATCGTTCTTGAGGGCAATCATGCGGCCTCCATACTCGCGGCCGCCATGCTCGGCCCAGCGGAGATGCCACTTGCGTGGAATCTTGCGGCTTGCCTGGCGGTAGAGTTCCTGAGCCGGGAAGGCATCGAGCACTCCCTGATCCTGCCCGGCCTTCCATCCGGCGAATCCGGCGGCCATCTGGGTGTTGATGTCGTAGATGAGCCCCAGGCGTCCTCGTGAGGAGTGATCCTTGATCGTCCCCTCCTCCCCCGGCATCGGAATATATCCTGCCGAGGCCAGCGCTTCCTTCATGTCGCCGATGAAGCTGCTGCGGGAGACATAGCGCTCCCCGTTTGCCACCTGCTCGCGTCCGAGCTCCAGCGCGGTCGTCAGCTTGTCGTGCATGAGATGAAGGAGATCCGCAGAGGCGAAGTTCGCCGTCCAGAAGGCACGCTCGCGCAACTCACGCGGCACCTCGCTCCATTCCTGAGAGGAGAGGGCACGTGCCACCGGCGTCTTCCGCTTCATGCGGGCGACGGCCTCGGCCAGTGGTGAAAAGTCGATACCCATGGGTTAAAGAAGTCCGTTCATGGTCTGGCGACTGGCGAACCGATCGCTGACATTGGTGATCTCGATGGATCCTGCACTTTGCATCTCGGCTCCTCCCGAGGGAGTATCCGGAGTCTCAAACCGGACCTTGTTGTCCATAATTCGGTTCAAGTAGCTTGAGTCCTCCTCGGCTTTCTTGCTCTCGTCGGCCGTAAGCGGCATCTGGATCCAATCTTTGAGAGATCGCGTGATCATGCGCAGGGCGAGCCCCTTGAGCGAGTTGGGGATCTTGGAGGGATCCGCGTCGAGCTGGTTTCCCGTAGAGCACCGGGCACGGATGGTGGCCACCACATCGGCCACAATTTCCGGAAGCGGGTCTCCAATACCCTGCGTGGACGCGGTGGAACGCACCTTTGCCAGCAGCAATCCATTCTTGCTGGCAGTGACGGCGGCGTCGGTGATGGTGGTCCAGTTGCTCATTTCGTAGGTAAGTTCGGTTCCTCGCTGCTACCTCCCCGCTGTTGCGGGGAGGCAGTGTGTGAGGAATCGCTTAGCTGATGGTCAGCTGGCTGAGACCGAGGGAGCTGGTGACGGCGATCTTCTCGTAGTGCTCGACGGTGATGTCGACCAGCTTCGAGGTGACCTGCTGCACGTAGACCCGGAAGTCTCCGCCTCCCTCGCAGGGCGAGGTGAACCGCTTGATGTTGGAGGGATCCTCCACGTCCGTGCCCTGGGAGAAGAACATGAGCACCAGATTGCCGACGGCTTCGGAGAGGGCGTTGCCCTGGGAGCTGTAACGCTCGCGGGAAACATAAGCCTCGGCTCCGAAGAAGCCACCGACCTGATCCATGGTGAGTCCGGCGGAAGCATAGCCTCCGGCGTTGTTCTGTGCACGGTGTGCTAGGATACGCTTCGTCCATGCGGTGTCCCCGTAGCCGACCTTGTTAGGACGGATACCGCTTGCAGTGTTCGCCGCGAGAAGGGCGTTGAGTACGTCCATGTCGGGATCTGTCCCGGCGGTGGTATTCCACGTCTTGGCGGTGTTGGTCGCCGCAGCGCTGAGGACCGCAATGGCGCGGCGCAGGCTGTTGCGAAGGATGCGGCGCTTAAGCTTCTCCACCACGCGAGCTTGGTAGGCAGGGACGCCGCCAGCGATTGCGCTGGTCGGGTCGGCTACCTCGTCGAGGTCGATGCGGATGCGAAGTCCACGGTTGTCGGTGCGGCTGTGCACCTCGCTGCCGGTGAACTTGACTGTAGGGAACTCCTGGCCGATGGCGCGGAGGTCGTCGTTGGCCCCTTCGGAGAGGAATTCTTCGATATTCACCCACTGCTTGTAAGTGAAGCGGCGAGGCGTGGAGACCGAGGGCGCGAAGAAGTCCAAGGTTGCCTGGATGTTGTTCGGGTCCCTCCATCCCAGCGCGTAGGTCGTCAGGGGCTCGTCGAAGTAGTTCTGCGTGAAGACCGACTCGTTGGCGAGGTAGACTTCACCGGGCTTGAGGCTGTCGCCGTTGGCGATCAGTGCTAGGGGCGTGCGTTCGACGGCCTCCACATTCGCCAGCATGGTGGCCATGCGGGACTGGGCGGCGTGAACGTCGGATTTGCTGATGTTCTTTTTCATAAGGATGAAACAGTGGCTGCTTGGGTTGGTTTAGTTGGTGACCGCGTAGGGGAAACAGGGGATGATTTCCACCTGATCTCCGGAGGCCGTGGCGGCCGAGACGGCTCTGCCCACCACATAGACGGTGCCAGCACCGGAGGCAGGGAGAGCGCGGATCAGCCCACCAGCGGCAGGAATGACCGTGGCCCCGACCGAGATGGCGCCGCTCGCAATCATGCGCTCGGTATCCTCGTTGAGTCCGAGGAAGTTCACAGGGAGCGGGTAGCTCAGGTCACTATTGGCCTGATCAACGACGGGCGTCATGTCCGGCACCACGCCGATCGGGATATCCGAGGCGGTGCAAATGGCGATGTGCGAAGCGTCGCTTCCGGCCTTGGCCAGAAGGTATCGCTGCGTGAAGGAGGCATCCGCAAGGCGGGTTGCCCGGCCCTTCGGGGTGATGTTCACGAGCAGAGAGTTCGCGAACTGCTGTAACCCGCGACCGGGTTTGTGGGTGAATGTCAGCACTGCTGCAAGCAGCAACGCGACGCTCATAATGAGGAACAGTGTGATGTTCATGGTGTGTGTCTTTTTTTTGGGTTTGGTTTTGTTGCTGCCTGCCGCCCGGCGGTGGTGCCAGGTTGTGACAAGCAAAGTGTTGTTTTAAGCAGCAGGCTCGACTGGGGTTTCTTCCGGACTGGCGGTAGAGGCCTCCGGGGAGTCCTGATTGGTGAGTCCCTGCTCTTGGAGATCGTTGCCAAGGTTCGCATCGTGCTCAGCCTGACGCTGCAGTGCCTCGATTGCCTGGTCGCGGGTCAATCCGGCGGCGACTTTCTCCGCGACGGCTTCGGGGGCGAATCCTCCGGTCGAGGCGGGCTTGGGTGCCGAAAGGGCCTTGGCAAGCAGTTCATGCACCTCGTCATTGGCCGCATCGAGCTCCAGTCCGAGAAGGGATCGAACGGTTGCGGCGTGATTGACGAGTGCCGTGACGGCACTGACAAGGTCGGATTCGGCGGCCTTGGCCTTAAGGCCGAGGAGTTTCATGAGTTCTTTCATGGTGATGGGGTTGGGTGGTGTTTTGGTGGTGGGTTTATTCGTCGCTGCCGGGTCGCTGCATCTGTGTAAGGATGGACTGTCCCTCCGGGGAGTTGCCCACGGCGGCAAAACGCTCGCCATAGCTCTCGTTGGGGAATTCCTGCTCACGGCGTGCCATGAGTTCCTCGAACTTTGCGGTGCGACCACGGGCCTCGGTGATGGCGATCCCCTCCTTGGTACCGAGCCCTGCCGTCACGGCCTGGGTCTTGACCACCGGGGCAGCGTTGGCGAGAAGCGTCACGGCAGCATCGAGGTCCTCGGCATTGGCCAGTTCCTCGATCCGGGCGTCCCGATCAGCGGTCACGATGTGGCCGCTCTGGATGAGGCGGTCCACCTCGCGGGTGACCGAGGCCTTGCGCTCGTTGGCCAATTTCTCCTCTAGGGCGTTCATGGCCTTGATGTGGCGCTCGTGGGCCGCGTCGATCCCGGCGCGTGCTTTCTTGACCCGGTCGAGGGTTCCGGCCTTGGCGACTTTCTCTTCCAGGGCACCCTGCAACTGCTCGCGGGTGGTTTCCTCCGGCGTCATGCCCAGAAGGTCACCTAGCCACTTCAGAAAATCAGCATGGTCGGCCGCTTCGTCGTCGTTTCCGGAAGCGTTGGCCAGAAGGACGAGCGCCATCTCGGTCAGAGCCGGGCTTTGCTCACCCTGCTCATTGGCGGTCTCGACGGGCTTGGCCTTCTGTAGCGCCTCGATCACTTGATCCATGGTGACGTCGGCATCCTCGGCGAATCCGGCGATGAGCTTGAGCGCCGGGGGGACGGTGGCCGTCTGCTCCGGGTTGGGCTGACCTTGCTCGTTGGCAAGGCTGACCGGGGCGACCGGAATCGCCGGTTCGTTTGTGAACCCGATGCTCTTGACCCGCACAGGTCGGAAGATCGCTACACCGTTCTCCTTTCCCTCGGGGACGGCCGCCCAGTTGACTGAGTGTCCGTGGAAGGCTTCGTTGGAAATCAGGTGTTCACCCTCGGGATTCCACTTGACCCTCATGAAGAGACCATGCTCTCCGCAAGGGGTTCCGCTGTTAGCGAACTCATTGCAGACCGAGCACTCAGCACTATGGCGCACGGCCATCTCCTTGCCGCGTCCCTTGGCAGCCGTGTCGGTGTGGCCCGCCTGTCCCTTGAAACGAGGATGGTCGGGGTGGCCGACGTAGAAGGGGGTGCCCAGGGGCTGGAGGATCTTGCGGGCGGTGCCGTTGAACTCGTTGCAGATGGCCTCGGCATCCTCCTTGCGGAAGCGCTGAATCATCCTTGCACCCTTTTTGTCGACGTTGGCGAAGTCGCCGAAGGGGCTGACCTGGACCCAGTGGTCCTTGTCGGCGGAGAAGGCATTGGCGAGGAAGATGTCCGCGACGGCTTCGGTGGCCTCGTTGGCAAAATGCTCAAGACGTCCGACGAGCGAGAAGAGAAAGTGACTGATCATGGTTTTCATGGATGGGTTTGGGTTGGATTTTTGGGGTGAAGGTTGGTTCAAAGAATGATCTGGGTCGTGCCAGAGGGTCGTGACCCCCGTTGCAACTCCTGCAAAGCCCCGCCAAGGCCCCTTTCCTCCACGAAACGGGTCAATGGGGCCGAAGGGGTCATCAGGGGCATTTTTTTGGCGCTCACGAGTGGGTTCATTTTTTGGCCTCCGCGAGTGAGTTACGGACCCCTTCGATGACGGCGCTTCCAAGCGCACTCTCGAAGACTTCCGAGAGTTCCTCGGTATCCATCTCGCCAAAGAGCTCCGGGAGCCGGTCACGGGTCGTCTGGAAAAAATCAAGCAGGTCGGAATCCGTGACGCTCTTGTCGGCCACTTTGTCGGAGAGTTCTCCAAGGAGCTTCTCGATCGGGGCGATCCACCCCGGGGGAATGGCCAGGTGATCGGCCACTTTAGCGGAGAGGTCGGTTGCCTCGTTGGGAACCTGCTCGGCTCCCGCAACCTTCTTCCCGTCGATGTTGTCGGTCACCCTCTCTGTGGTAGCCACCGGCGCATGCAGCGGGGTGTCATCCTCTTCGATCTGGGGACGGCCGTAGTGCTCCAGGCGTTCGCGGGTCCCGAGTGGTGCTCCGGATTCCAGGAGGAACTTGTCGACCTTAAGGTCGAGTTCGGTGTTTTGCTTTTCGGGAACGACGAGTTTGGCAAACGCGAGGCACGCGCGAGTTCCGAATTTCTGCCAGAGCACCCATCGGTCCACATAGTGGTTCAGCGATTCGCTGACGATGGTGGCGTCATCGACAAGGAGATCGTCGCTTTCCTCGCCCTGGACGCTTGCCCCCTTGTTGTCCGCCGAGAAGGTGGAGAGATCGCTTCCGCGCCAGAGGATGGCCATGCGGCGCTCGCACCACTCCACCAAGGGCTCAAAGGGTAGTTGGCCACTCTGACCGGCGCTGATGATGGAGATCGGCTCCTTGATCGTGCCGTCCGCCCCGTAGATGACCCCGGCGAAGTTCTGGTTGAAGGCGGCCACCGCGTCGCGCATGGCGTTGCCGGCGTCGCTCCCCTTGGCCGCCGTGGTCTGTCCGAGCACACCGGGCGTCCCGAACTTGTCGCAGTAGGAGAGCCAGTCCTTGAGCGGCATGTTTTTGATCGCGTAGAGGATCGAGCTGGCCTCCATGAGACCTTCGCCCTTAGTGACCATCCACCCCCCGTCTTCGAGGGGGAGGCCTTCGGCTCCTCCGACAGGCGTGGTCAGGTAGCGGAGGCGGCCTGTTCGGTTCTCGAAGAACCAGAGCGGGGTGAAGCGGAATTCCGCCGTGAGCACCTCGCCCGGCTGCCAGACGATCTCGTGAACCGAATAATATTTTCCGACGCAGTCCATCATCTGGCGTATGAGGAGTGCGAGACCTCCACGCTCGTTCTCGTCGATCGCATTGACGGCCGTCAAATTGTCGTAGAATTCCCTCAGGGCTTCCGCATGGGCCTCTGCTTCCGGGCTCTCTTCTTTCTGCAGGATCTCAAGCTTCAGTCGGCTGACGGCCTTTTTGCGCTTTGGGATGATCCCCTTGAGCGCGGAATCCCTCTTCTCCATGGTCTCCCAGAGCAGGGCTGCCCAGGCGAAGTAGCCGAGCTGGAAATTGTCGAGATGCCCCACCAGCGTCTGCATGGTGAGCCCACGAATGGGATTGTAGCGGGAGCGCAGCGCCATCTGCACCGCCTCGGCGGAGATGTCGGGCGCGGTCTTCGGCGCGGTGCGAATCATGGGTTTCTTCGTGCTCACAGGGCCACCTCCTTCCTGTCGGCCCGATCAGAGGCTGAGGTGAAACGGACTTCGGACGCCCCGTCGTACCCGAAGGATGCCCCCGTGACCTTGCCCGCATGGAGGGCGAGTGCATGGGCCCAGAAATCATCGGCATGTCCCGCCTCGGTATGCTCGGCCACGAAGCGCACGTTCCCGCTGGCGGTGGTCTCCTTGCGGATAGCCCGGTGTGAGGCCACGACCCCCTCATCGTCCGGGATGCGGACAGTGCGGTCCTCAAAGGCGGCCCGCAACGGGTAGGCAAGCTCCTCTTTCACGGCAGGGGTGAAGGTGACCGGCTCGACCTTGTAGGTGCCGAAACGCTTCTGGGCACGCTCGACCAGTTGGCGGCCTAGACCGCTATTATCGATGCAAGCTCTCCGCAGGGAGGGAAGCTCAAGCAATGCGTAGAGCCTGCGCTCCTGCTCGTCGAATGGGACGTTCCTCATGGCGATCCTGTGGACGGTGGGACGGAAACTGCCGACCTTGCGGATGACCCAGAAGACGGTCAGATCCTTGACTCGGGCGATGTCTCCTCCGAGGTAGAGCTCGTCACGGCAGGTGGCGAGCTCGGCCAAGGTCATCTCCCACTTCTCCCCGGCGCGGTATTTGCAGCCGTCGAGCAGTTCGTAGGAAAGGAAGGCGCTCGCGTCGTCCGAGGGGACGCACATATATTCCTGCTGGAAGCTCTCCTCGTCGGCACAACCAGCCCGGATGAAGTCGAAATAGGTGCTCTCATCCATTGCCATGCGCTCATCATCGGGAGGTAGCTTTCCCTGGAGCTTGTAAAGGAAGCCCTGGTCGAGTGCATCCTGGAGCGTCACCCTGTGGAGCGAGATCCCCATGGGGTTGCCCTTGTGGCGGACTTTGACGATGAGCTGGTTGAAGAAGTTCGCCGTGCCGCGATGCGTGGAGAAGATGTCGAGAGACCCTCCCCAGGTGATGCCGGGATAGGCGATGGAGTAGAGCTTCCTCGGGTCTGGGTGCAGGGCGAACTCATCAAGGATTCGGTCGCCACGTTTTCCGGCTTGAGCATCCGGATTACTGGACATGCTGTGGGCACGAAGACCGTTGGCAAAGGCGAGCACGTAAGCCGAATGGCCGTTCTCATCGATCACCTTCTCTCCGAGATCCTTTGCCCCGAGATTCAGCAGGGTTGCAAAGCTCTTGCAGTCCTCCAGGAAGAGCCGTGCCTGGATGTCGTCACGCGAAGATATCCAGGCATCCAGTCTCGACGAGGAAAGAGACTTCTTGGAGACGATCTTGTAGCCGCTTGCCCACGTCCATCCGATTTGACGGCTCTTCTCAGCCATTGCAATCCGCGAGTTGTCGCGAACCCACTGTGCCTGATAGGGAAGTAGAAGGGTGTCGCGCTCCGGGAAGACCTTGCAGCTTCCGGCGAACTCCTTGTCCACGTAGGAGGGACGCTTCCCGGCAGATCGAATCTTTGCGATCTGAAGCGTCATAGCAGTCCGGCTGCCTCCTCGATCTGCCGCAGCGTCTCCGGAGTGAGCCCCCCCTTGGAGGTGATCCCCTGGAGCTTGGCCTTGGCCTGCTGTGCGGCACCTTCTAGGAGGGCAATCCTGCGATCGGCTTGGGCGAGCTTCGCCGGGTCGACCTTCTCCTTGAGCGCGACCTGCCGCTCTTTGAGCTTGAGATGGGCACTGTCGAGCTCCAGCTGATAGTGATCCATCATCTCTTTGTGCGAGAGTTCCCCCATGACCTCGTTGAAGCGGGCATTGAGCAGCGACTTCCTGAAAGTCTCCTCCAGATCCTTGGGCAGATTCGCCTCCATGGCGCGACGGGCCTTGGCGGCCTCCGCCGAACGCCAGACGGCAGCCTCCGGAGAGCGGTGCAGCCGGTGCACTGCCCCTGCCGAGGTGCTGCAGGAATGTTTCTCCAGCCACTCCAGACGATCCGAGAAGGAGGGACGCTCCGAAAAAACCCAACAGAAATACTCGTCGAACAGTCCGGCACGCTTGAGCCGGGCGGCAAGGGAATCGGTACGTGAGTCGCTCATTCATCTAGGAGGTGATACGGGCGCTGCCCTTTTTGGTGATGCTCCAGAGGGTGTCCCCGGTGAGAGGGTCCTCGCTTGCGGTGGCCCAGCCCCCTTGGAGCAGGCGTTGCAGGGCACCTTGGAAATCGCGTTCCCCGCACTTGCCTGCTGTCAGTCGCACCTCGGTGAGCAGGACGCTCTCGGCAAGAGGGCTTCCCGTGGTGTTGAAAAGGGTCTGAAGAATCGCCGTGGTGATCATGCGTGCCTCCCGTTCATTTCGCCGCGAAGTTCGCCGACTTTTTCGATCACTACGTTGATGCGGTCATGAATCTTCGTCGCCCGATCCTCTCCGGCATGGATGATCTCTTCCTTATCGCTTTCGAGCTTCCTATAGAGTGTCGCAATCTCACGGGCATGCTCGGCATGGCGTCGATCGACGATCTCCTTGTGGTCGAGGAACTCTTTCCTGGAGGCAAACTCCTTGTGAAACTCCTCCTGCATCTTGACGACAAAGGGCTGGGGTCCGACGTTCCGCGACTCGATCCGGTTGATCCGCCAGAAGAATACGGCGATGGTCACAGCAGCCGTGAGAATCGGCGTGAGGGTGCGCGAGAGATGAAGGAGCAGATCGCCGTCGGTCATGTCAAAAATTCGGGTGTGATGGAGAGGTCGCCACCATCCGCAGCTGTGGGGGATTCGGAAGCTGGCGTGGAGACTTCCGCCATACCGAGCTGCTTGGCTCCCCCCAGGATGCGGAAATCCACAAGCAAGCGACCTTGGGCAAGCGATCCGCCGAGGGCCTTAAAGGCTGCCTGCGTCAAGTCAATCGCCGCCGTGGCCGCCGGAGGAGCCGAAGGACCCAGATCAATCAGCGAAACGGTCACCTGCGCTCCGGTGTCGTGATTGGTGACCAGAACCTTTGTGAACCAGGCTAGCTTCGGAAGCGGGGAACCGGCGCAGGGATTGTCGCCGGAGCGGTGGAAATCCATCGGTAGTGCACAGCCTAGGAAATCGGGATTGCCCTTGGTCGAGATGCCGCTTGCCGTCGATCCATCGTCGTAGCGGTCTCCCTCGCCTCCGAACCATGTGGCATGCTCTCCCTTGACGACAAGGTCGTCTCCTTCCACTGAAGCGGTCCAGGGATAACGGTAGCCTTTGAGGGTCTTCATGCGGCGGACCTCACGGGCTTGGAGAGTTCGACGGCCCGCTGCCATCCCTTGGCGGCGAAGGCGGCCACAAAAGAGGAGGCAAGCGCCCCCCAGAAAGCGGCGCAGTCAAACCTTGTGATCACCCCGATCACGGCGCAGAGGCAGAGCACGGTGACCGTCTCCAGAAAGCCGAACCTCATTGAAGAGGCGGCATCGGTCTCGGTGACCAAGCGGGTGAGGGTGAGTCGCTCCGTCATGGGATCTTGGCGGAGAGGGTGGCGGCGGTGGCAGCCAGGCGGCTGCCGTACTTGAGGACGATGAAGGCCCCGATTGCTCCGATCACGCCGAGGGCGATCAGACGCCACTTCCAGACGAGGCCGACGGACTTCTCATACTTTGGTTCCAAGTAGTCGAGGCGTGCCGTGGTCGTGTTGAGCGTCGCCGTCTGGTTGGTGACGGCCAAGGCGTAGGTGACGAGATTGGTCTGGGTCGCGGCCGCATTGCTCTGAGCGGCGGCGGCATGCTCGCCTGCAAGGGCGAGAGCGTTGGTCAATTCGACAAAGCTCGCGCGCTGAGCTGCCGGAATGATGGAGCTGATATGCGAGGCGCTCTGCTCCGCCCTCTTGATCGCCTCCTTGGTCGTGCAGATCTCCAAACCGGTGGAGGAGAGAGCCACTGCCACCGCCGATGCCGACGGTGCCGTAAAGGCCGCAGGCGCCGGATGGGCGCATCCGGTGATCAGGAGAGTGGCGGCGGTGACCGTGAGGGCAAGTCCGGTCACCGCCATGCGGGTACATGCCGCATGAGAAAAAAGAGATGCCAGCACCCGATGAGTTCCCCCGAACGCACGTGTGTCCGGATGCTGGCAAGAGGAAGCGTCGCCCGTTGCCAGTGGGAGACGCAAAAACGAAAAACCCTCCGCAAGGCGGGGCTCAAGGCTTGAGCGATTCGGGGACTCGTTGATCACGAGACCACCGTGATCGAACTACAAAAAAGACGTTAGCCACCCATGGAAAGGATGGAATCTATTGAAGGAAATCACGCCTAAAAGGGCGTGTTTCGGAAGGTCAACCCTTCTTTGGGTAGAGATGTTCGACGATGAAGCGCACCAGAAAATAAGTCTGCACCAGCGTCCCGTTGAGGAAAATGCCGAATGCCCATTGATCGAGCTTGAAACCCCAGACATGGAATCCTTGCAACAGCATCAAGACAAACACACCGACAATTTGCCACTTCAGGATTTTGAAAATAGAGATGTGAGTCTGACCCTTTAATGCACGGTCATTCTCTCGATCTTTCCTAACCTGCTCCTCAGCTTCTTCTTCGGCCCCTCCCGTCAGATTGACACTGGGAAGCACATCGATTTCTTCCCTGCGCCTGACAAGCTCCAGTGCCTCCGGTTTATCCCGCGTCAGCGATTCCAATTCATCGCCTGGCGCGGACATGGTCTAGGGAATCCTTAGTTCTTTGGCTCGGCGCGCGATTGCATCCTGATGGACGGCAAATTTCACAGACATGCTGGGGATGTCGGCTTTGTAGTGGATCCAATACCGAAGAAATGGAACGACAGGCATGAGAAGCTCCGCTGCAAATAGGTTGGCCTCCACTTCCTTTTCATCTGTCGGATCGTTGATCGTCTTTCGATAATCCACAAAGCTCTGCCCCTTGTGCAGCACGATGTGGCCAATTTCATGGGCCAAGGTAAAGCGTTGACGCCTGGCGGTCTCCTGACTGTTCAGGGAAATGACTTTTCGTTCGTGATCCACGATGCCAGAAACTTCTTTGAGAGCCTCGTCGGGGACGAACAACGTAATTTTGTATCCGAGTTG
This sequence comes from uncultured Spartobacteria bacterium, assembly GCA_903919105.1. The sequence continues at coordinate 26,965 of CAIXGT010000256.1, forward strand.
CTCAGCAATTTTCTCCGTGGGAACCGGGAGGCTGTTGTCGTAGTCGTTGTCTGCTAGTAGGTCTTCCGCTTTTCTTTGAATATTACGGGATGTGTGAGCGGCAAGGATCATAGTGGTGCGGGGACAAAGGAATATACCCCATATTGACCCTCTTTGGGGAAGAAAAAAGGGGTGCCAATGAGTTTCCTCAAGCGTGGTCGATCGTGGGTCCCATGATTTCAGGAAAATCCCTTTGAAGGGCTATTTTTTCTGAGAAGCAGAGATGCCACTAGCTGATGCCTGCTCATCAGAACTGACAAGAGTTCCTCGGGCACCCTCTATCACTTCATGAACATCCAAATCGAGAAGAGCATTTTTTTTGCCCATGATTAACTGAAACGCTCTTTCGGAGGTGTTGGCAAAAAGAAGAAATGGAACACCACTATTCTTATCATCAATAGTTCTTCCGGTTGGAAAGATAGATCCTCTGAAAGGTTGGTTTTGTGCGCCATGAGGAGCATCTGCAAGAAAAATTGTTAGGACAGTGGGATGAAAACTCACTCTTTGACCATTTACTGGCCATGAAACTTTAGAGAGTGAGATGAACGATCCCCTGAGTAATTCCCTCCTACAGTACACTTGGTCGGAATGGAAATAATCGTATTGACCATCTACTTGAATTCCCAAATCGGTCAAAAGTTGAATGTTCTGTTTGTCAGTGTTTGAAAGTTCAGTTTCAGGATCCGGGGTGACAATCGCAGGCGCAGTCTGGGCTCTAAGACTGAATGCCGCCGTGATGAACAAAATGCAGGCTAGGTACTTTTTCATTTTTTCTTAGTTTTCTTCTTGGGGGATTTTTTTCCCGCCTTGGCAGTAGGGACAACCCTCGGAGGCGGGGCCGAGGGTGAAGAAGAAAGTTGCGTGATCGTGTTGCCGTGCCCCGATTGTTCAGCCACTACGCTGAATGCACCTCCCATGCCTTGCAGTTCGCGCCTCAGCGCATGGACGATGTACTCGGAACGCTTCATCCCAAGCTCTTCTGCTCGGGCGTCTATTCGGACAAGAAATTCTTCCTGGACTGAGAATGCACAAGGGATGCGAGCCATGTTCTAAATGTACAAAACATTTGCACGCTGTCACACCGCAAAAGATTTTTCTTGCCTGTATAAAGAATTTATACAATTTAATACACAACGATGAAAACGTGCGAAATGAAACGCCTCAAGCAGAAGGGAGTGACTGTCTCCTTCCGTTGCCCCGAGGACCTCTACGAACGCGTGGAGCAACACCTTCAGCGAGAGGATACGGATTTTTCCAAACTCGTCCGGCGTGCTCTCAAACGGGAGCTAGGTACCGGAGATCAACAGCCATCCTAACGCCATGACCGTCAAGACGCCAGTCAAGCCAGCCGGTACTCCTCCGCAGCCGGAGTTCGATTACCAGAATCATCTTCCTCAAGGGCAGGAGATCTTCTCGGTCCGAGAGCTGGCGATCTGGTTCCGCACGAGCATCCAGCACTGGCTCAACCTCATCGACTCCGGAGAGATCAAGGCACTCGACCTGAGCTCTCCGACGGCCAGCCGCTTCATGACCCGCATCCCACGCGCCGAGATCGTCCGCTTCCTCAACTCACGCCTCCGCTAATCACAACAACCCCGAACGACCATGTATCCGACCGACCTCATCCTCGACTGGAGACGCGCAAAGCTCGAGCAGCAGTGGCGCGAGTTCACGATCGCCTGCCTGATCCTCGCCGCCGAGGTGGCGATCCTCGCCGCCCTCGTAGCCTCCCAGGCCTACCCCGCCCACTCCTAACCCTCAACCCCAACCCAACCCACCAACACCCCGAACGCAACCGATGAGCAACACGCAGTCAGCACCACAAAGCAGCCAGGAATCTCCAGAGGAGTGGCTTGACCGAGTCTTCACCGAAACCTGCCCCAAGTCTCAGCAGTCCTAACCAAAACCACACCCCGAACCATATGACACCAAAACTATCAGATATCGAAACTGTCCGTGCGCTCTGCGAATTAGGAGCCGCTATGGAGATGGAAGCTCTCAGACCATTCGCTGAGCGCGAATCGGCCCGTCAACATTCCATGCGTGGATCAACAGCCACTCTAGAGCCGGATCTCGCGGGGGATCCTGCACGGGAGCCAATGCCATCAGTGAGGCAAGCTGGGCTGCTTTCCCCAGACGCAGACCAAGCTGCCAGCGCAGATCGGGAGTCAACTGCGGCCACCGTCCGGTCGCAATCCACTCCCTGCATGCTCTGTCGCCTTCGCGTCCTCGCTCTTGAAGCCATACGGCGATCTGCGATCGCGGGATCTCTGGCGCGTCTTCTCCCGTGGAGAGGGAAGTCAGCCACCGCTGCAACTCACTAGAGAGATCAATCCAGAAGGTATTCATCCCATCACTCCAACCGAAAACCACACCCCGAACCATGAAAAAAACCATCACCACTTTGGCCGCTCCCGGCGGCGTAGCAAGCGACACGCCTACTCCGGCATCCTCCACCCTCGTCGCACCGGGAAACCTTCACGACGCTGAGCAGGGTGCCGAGTTCGGCACTCAGCTCACTGAGCAATACCGCCTAGCGGTGGGTGGCATGACTCAGGTTCTCCGATTCGGAGCCATGATGATGTTCCTCCGGCAGAACATCGACTCCACGCGTGGAGTCGATCGCTCAGCGAAGCAAGGAGCCAAGTATCAGGCAGATACCGGAATCAAGGCCTGGCTGAAGGTTTTTGCTCCCGAGGTGAAGGAGTCCACCGCCTACCGCTTTCTCCATGTGGCTGAGGCGGTTGCTAAGGAATTCCAACTTCCTGCCAAGGTTTCCTTCATCGAACTTGCCACCACCCAGGCCGACCAGCTCAGCGATAAGCTGCGGGGTAAACAGGAGAAACTCTGGGAATTTGTCAACGGAACTTCGCAGCGCAGCTGGCTCGACCGCTTCTCCCCGCCGAAGCCGGTGGGAGGCAATCAACGGGTTCCCTCAGACTCGCCCCTCGCCGCCGTCCTCAACAAGTCCCCGGAGGAGGCCGAGGAGATGCGCCGCCAGGAGGTCCTCCGCACGATGACGACTCTCCTCGCCCACAAGGAGCATGCCGACTGGCACACGCTCAAGGACGAGGAGATCCGCCTCGCCGTCGATCTCCTCGGCTCACTCACCAAGGACATGCGCGACTGGATCGCCCTCCCGCGCTCCGAGCGCATCGGCAAGAAGCTCCGCGCCATCTCCAAGTAACAACCTATGAACGCCGTCCCCAGCAACCTCGTCTACATCGCACGCGCCCAGCGCGTGTCAGTCGGCATCCGACCCGATGGCTCCAAGGAGTATGTCGAGGTCTGGGGATGCGCGGTTCATGTGCATGGCTCGGCCGTCTCCTTCGGTCTGCTCCGCTCCGGCCTCTATCTCCACCACCCCCCTTCGCTGGAAGTCATCTGGGAGACCCTTTCCGGCTCCGGAGAGCCGATGTGCCTGAAGCCGATCAACTCCGTTTTCCCAGCCGCAGCCTCTTTCTAACCGCTATGACCACTGAACTTCTCTCCTCTCCCGAACTCCGACCCTCGGATCTGGCCACCCTGCCGACCCGAGCCCGCGAGGAATTCCACTTCTGGCGCTCGCACCTGGAGCCGCTCCTTGGCCTCGAACGCGGTGTCTCCTCGGCCATCGCCGATCTCTCTCGGGCGATCTCCCAGAGCGAGGGGACGATCCGTAAGAAGTTCTACGCGGTGAAGAAGTCGGGATGGGGTGCCCTCATCGACCGGCGCTACTGCGGCCCCTCGGCATGGAACCGCCGGGCCGACAGCTCGACGACTCTCTCCCTCGCCGACAAGGAGTTGCTGAAGTCCTACTGCGAGCGCTACCAGCGATCCAGCGCCGCCGCGATCCGCGCGATGCGGGGCGACTGGCTGAAGGCGGCGATCACCACCTCGACCGCGATCTCTCCGGAGACCGGTTTCCCCTACGGATGGACGGAGCGCAACCTCACCCGTCACATCCCGACACGCTTCGAGCTTAAGAACGCCCGCATCGGCCGCAGCGCTGCTGCAAGCGAGCGGCAGCTGGTCTACACGACCCGTGCGAACCTCTGGGTTGGCTCCCACTACCTCTTTGACGACATGTGGCACGACCACTTCGTCAACCACCTCGACCAGCGCAAGAGCGGACGTCCGCTGGAGTTCCACGCGCTCGATCTCTACAGCGCCTCGAAGTTCGCCTGGGGGATGCGTGTCCGCACGGAGCGTGAGGATGGGACGATGGATGGCCTCAAGGAGGCCGACATGCGCTTCCTCCTGGCCCATGTCCTGGGCTCCTTCGGCTACTCACCGCTCGGCACGACCCTCGTGGTCGAGCATGGCACGGCCGCCATCCGCATGGATCTGGAGGCCTTCCTCGCCGATGAATCCGGCGGCCTGATCTCGGTCGCCCGCTCGGGCATGGAGGGAGCCGCAGCCGCCGCCCACCAGTACGCGGGGAGAGCCAAGGGAAACTTCCGCTTCAAGGCCGCGCTGGAAACCCTCGGCAACCTGATCCACAACGAAATGGCCTCTCTCCCCGGTCAGACGGGCAAGGATACCGATCACCGGCCTGAGCAGCTCGATGGAATGCTCAAGGCCAACGACGCCCTCCTCCGGGCCATCGCCTACATGCCACCCGAGCGCGTCGAGATGCTCCGCTGGCCGATCCTCTCGATCCAGCAGTTCCAAGTGATCGCCGCCGAGATCTACCAGCGGATCAACGACCGCACCGACCATGAGCTCGAAGGCTGGGACATGCACTATGTGCCCGATCTGCGACGCGGAGGCATGCGCCGCAAATCCCCGAACGAGGTCTGGCGGCCCGGTGCGCGTCAGCTCACGCGCCTGCGTCCCCAGGCGATCGCCTCGATCCTGCTCCCCGACATGGGCGAGGAGCGCTCGGTGCGCCGTGGCATGATCGAGACCCGCGACGGGGCGATCTCGGGAGATGTCCTGCGCTACGACGCCCGACTTCTCTCCGACGGGGAGCGCTACGCGACGATCCTCAATCCCTACGCCCCCGACACGATCTGGGCCTTCGATGCCAAGGGGCGCTTTGTCGCCGCCTGCCCACGCATCACCTCGGTCGACCGCGCCGATCTCAACGCCGTGGCCGTGGCCTGCGGTAGGGCTGCCAAGGCCGAGGCTGAGGCGCTCGCCCCTTTCCGGTCACGTCACCTTAAGGAGGCCCGGGAGAAGGCCGCCAACGCCCGCCACAACGCATCGGTCGTGAGTGGTGCCCCCCTCACCAGCGAGGAACGCGAGCGTGTCCGCCTTCTCCGCAAGGTGGATGCCTCCGGCTTGCTCGACGCCTCCGCCTCCGGTGAGGAGTCCGACTTCGCCATGACCTCCAGCACTTTTAGCGCAGAAGACCTGCTCTAAAAACCCAACCCCGAAAACCAAACCATTAACCCACAAGGTTAATTCAAACACCCCGAACGCACCCATGAGTACCGACACCGAAACCTCCCTCCTCGCACCCGAGCAGGAGAAAACACAACCCACCATTATCCTTCGCAACAGCGGCAGCAGTGTCCGCCAGTCATGGAATTTCAGCGCCCATGACATCCGCGCCAACATGAGCCACTGCGATGCAGAGCGCCGCCAGATCTTGGTCGAGTGCTTCCTCTGGTCCATTGATGAGAAGCACCCGTTCACTCTCGCGGAGTTCTCCGAGGAGGTCGGGTATGACAAGACGACGGTCACCCGCATCTATACTGGAAAATACACGAACCATCAGACCGGAGCCCGCTTGGAGATCCCCGAGAAGCTCGCCAAGGCTTCCCGAGAATGGCTCGCCAGGCAGAAGAAACGATTCAAGGGACGCGAGGAGTTCGTGCTCACTCCCACCGCCAAGAAAATCTGGACTCTCTGCGATCTCGCCCGCGAATCGAAGACTGCCGCCTTCATCATCGGCAACTCCCACATCGGAAAGACCTGGGCTCTGGAAAACTACGCCCACCATAACAACCACGGATCGACCCCCTATGTCCGCATGGAGGCAGCTAGCGGCCTCGGTGGCATGGTTCGCAATATCGCCCGATCCCTCGGCGTCTCGGAGAACGGTAACACCCGCGATCTGGTGGCCTACATCATCAAGGCTCTCTCGCCAGAGATGCTCCTCATTCTCGATGAGCTCCACCTGCTCTCCTACACCTACCGCAAGGGCTCCTTCTTCGCTTGCCTGGAGGTCATCCGTGAGATCCACGATAAAAGCGGCTGCGGAATGGTCCTCTGCGGCACGCGCCTGCTCATGGAGCAGATCAAGCCGGGCCAGCACTCCGAGATGGAGCAGCTGGTGCGACGTGGCCCCCACAAGCTAACGCTCCCAACGATGCCCACCAAGGGAGATCTCACCGCCATCCTCGAAGCCAATGGTATGGAGTTCCCCGAGAAGTCCTCACAGATCATCTGGAAGGGCCATGTCGAGAAGCCCTACGAACTGCTGCGACAGGTCGCCGAGACAGAGGGACTCCTAGCAATCAGTGAGCGCATCCGCTACGCCAAGAAGCTCGCCGCCAAGAAGGATGAAGATCCCACCTGGCAGCACTTCATCGGTGCGGACCTGCTCATCAAGTCCAACTCGGTCGCCGAGCCCAACTGGAAATAAGAGCCATGAAGCACTCCCTCATGTTCAAAAACAGTTTCTCCATAGGAACGTTCACAGTCCGATCATGCGGATACAAGGCCAGCTCCACGCAGTCTATGCAGCATGCATTCGCTCGCCTCATCGAAAAAATGTACGGATACGAACCCAAGACATTCGTGCTCGAGCAATCGGATCGCGGTGAGTGGACAGGCTCATGGGACGAGAAAGAGGAACAGAAATGAGCAAGGAACCAAAATCCTGCACCTCCTGCGAGGGCCGTGGTCTCTTCACCTGGACGGAGCGGAATGGAACCGCTCGTGGCGTGACCTGCGAGGACTGCAAAGGCACCGGAAAAGAGCGCCCCATCCTCAAGCCCTCAAGCCCTCAATCACTCAGCCATGACTGAAATCGCTTCCAAGGAATTCCCTCTTTGCTGCGTCTGTGGTGTCGCCACGGAGGCTGACATCGTCGATCCGGCTCTCGGAGAGCTCTGCTACGACTGCCGAAATGCTGTCGCCCAAGCCGAAATCGCCCTTCAGGCCAACGGTCTAACCACTCCCATCAGCACACCCAAAAACAACAAGAAAACCCACTCATGAAAAAAACCCGCCTCAAAACCTCCGCTCTCCCAGCCGCTGTCACCCGAGACGAGGCCGAGTACATGGTCAGTCAGATCACCGAGCTGACCATCAAGCACAATGGACTCACCGCCGACCTCGACGAGGAGATCGCCGATGCCCGGTCCCGCTATGAAACGACCCTCGGAAATCTCTCAGCGCGGATCGACGCGCTCACCGAACAAGTTCGCGACTGGGCGCTCGCCAACCCGGACGAGTTCGGAAAGAAGAAGTCGATCGAGTTCTCACAAGGGACAATCGGCTTCCGCACGGGGATGCCGAAGCTCAAGACACTTTCGGGGTTCACCTTCGCCCGTGTCCTCTACCAACTCACGCAAGTGAAGTGGGGAAAGGCATTTATCCGCATCAAAGAAGAACCTGACAAGGAAGGGCTGATCTCGGCTTTCACCACCAAGAATATCTGCAGCGCGGAACTCCGTGAAATCGGGGTGCGCGTCGATCAGGAGGAGTCTTTCTTTGTCGAACCGTCCACCACTGAGACCGAGGGACGTCAGGTCACCAGCGTCAAAGAATCCAAGGAGGGTAAATGATTTGCCAAACTTCCACGGAAGTCTCCCGAGTCAAGTCCGACATCATGCTTAAGGGCATGGTGATCGGAGGGCTCTTGAGCCTCGGTGCCTTTAGCCTGATCCTCGCTGTGATCGGTCTACTCATTGATGAGAAGGCTCTCTGCTGTATCTGTTTGCTCAACGCCGCTGGACTGGCCTCTCTCGCACGGATTATTTCCAACCCCTGAAACCATGAAGAGCGCCTACATCATCCTCCGTCACCGACGCCACTGGTTCGGCATCGAGACGATCGCGGTGGAGACGTATGGCGACCTGGAGACGGCGGCGCTTCGCCGCGACTACCTGGCGATGAGCTCTAAAAAACCACGTAACCGTTTCTCCATCTGCATCACTCCCTACAAATGAACCCGATCACGAAAGAACTTGTCGCCCAGTTTCACAAGGCGCTGCACATGGCCTGCGGCCTCCCTGCACTCCGTCCCTCCATGGGCGATGAGCGTGCCTGGTGGGATTTCCTCCAGGAGATGGCTCCTCTCTCCGAGGATGAGTCCGGCCCTTTCTGCCTAGCCGACATCGAGGGGGCCATCCGAGAGATGCGCCGTGAGAAATCCGATGGAAAAGCTGGATGGGCTCTGCGCCCCTCGACGATCCTCAAGAACCCCGAGGGCTTCCGCGATATGGTCCTGATCTTTAGATCGAGCCGTCGCCTGCGACGGATCAAGGAGCGTCGCCCTACACCTTCTCCAGTGATCACACTTGAGCAAGTCATTGAAGATAAAATGCGCATGGATGAGGCTCTGGCTGGCTTCGCCGAGCTCCGCCGCAAACTCAATGGAGGTGCCGCATGAGCTCGCGTCGCCTCGAACGCGGAGAGTGGAATCCCGATCTGAGCATGCGCTTCTGGGGCTACTGCAAGGGTATGGAAGCTTGGATGACTCCGAGCCGATTCGACGCTGCCAAGGAGAAGCTCTCCTACCACCAGAGTCTGGCACTTGTGGACCGGTCTCTCGTGGCAAAGCTGAAAAAAATGATGCGCGGAAAGCGTGTCAAATCCTCTCCCATTTAATCTGCATGCTCTCCTCCAAGCAGACCACTCTCTACTGGCGTCAATGGGCCACGGTCTGTGAGTTCATGGGCTGGAAGAACTCGGACTCGAAACGCCGCTACGCTCTGCACAAGGAAGCCGGGTGCCCCGCCAGCATGAAGGGATTCGGGAACAAGGATCTGGATGCTTACCTGAAATACTGCGCCTCGATCACGGGAGAGAAGAAATTCCGCGATCCTGAGCGTGAGAAGATGCTCTGGAGGATCCGCAAGGATGCCGCCGATGCCGCTTTCTCAGAGGCCTACCTGACCCATCTCTCGACCGATCTCTACGGTCTCGGCTGCTGGGAGGAGCTTTCCAAAGATGATCTCGAGAAGTTCCGGAATACGGTCCACAACCGCGCCTACGCCTCCAATCCTGACGACGTCGATTTCATCCCAGGAATGACCAGGGGGCCGAAGTTCCGGGAGCCGGACTTCGCGACCGCAGGACGCGACAACGAACCCTTCTGAGTCATGGATCTCGCGCTCCGCATCGAACTCTTCCTGCTGGAGCGTGGGGGATTCGTCTCCACGAAGGAGATCTGCGAGCGCTTTGACCTCTGTGACCGGGATCTCCGCGCCAAGGAGGGTAAGGCCGGTCTCCTGGATGACTTCGCCGTCTCCTCCACCTCGGAGGGAGCCCATGGATTCATCCACCACCGGCACCTCAAAGATGAGGAGTGGAAGAAGATCGAAAACCGGCTGCGCCAGCACGGAATCGCCGAGCTCAAGAAGGTCCGCCACTGGCGGCTATCTCGCCATAACTGCCTGACCGGAAAACGCCCCGACCTCCGCGAGGTCCACGGTGGTCAGGCGCTTTTATTCGCGGTATGAATCCATTGTTAAAGCCACTCTTTATTCCTTTGAAAAAGGAATATTACGAAGCTTTCGATCGTGGAGAAAAAACCACGGAATACCGACTCTATGGCCTTCGTTGGAATGGCGTAACGTGCAAGCTAGGACGATCGGTAGTGCTTTCCTGTGGCTATGGAAAATCCAGAAGAATCAAGGGGATAATCAACTCTTTTTCTATCGAATATATCACGTTCAAGATTCCAGGATGGATTGAATGCTATGGAGCAGAAAAAGGTCCTGCGGCTTGCATTGGGATCACCATTTTATCAAACCTGAATGCGATGAGGCGCGGTAATCACCAGACCTGACTTGCCGGATCGATCTAGGTCTGGCCCTTCTCTCCCGCCGGGCACGGCTCGGTGTGGCCCTTTCCCACGCTGAGATCGCCGTCTGGTGCGGATGCTCGAAATCGACGATCCACCGGATCGAACGCCGCGCCCTTCAGAAAATCCGTAAGGCTCTCGCGGAACGATTGCCCCAGGTTGCGCTATGGTGCCTGGCATGACGACATCCCTACTTGCCAAGCTCCCATTCAAACCCGCTGTCACTTGGCCAGGAGGCAAGTCGAAGCTCCTGATCCACATCCTGCCGAAGATTCCAAAGCATTTCTGCTATGTGGAGCCCTTTGCCGGTGGACTCGCTGTCCTGCTGGCAAAGAAACGCTCTGGGGTGGAGGTGGTCAATGACCTCAACGGGGATCTGGTAAGCTTTTACCGCTGCGTGAGGTTCCATCTGGATCCTTTGATGAATGAACTTGAATTTGTGTTAAATTCACGAAGGGAATTTTCTGAATTTAACCAGCAGCCTGGACTCACGGATATTCAGCGGGCCGCTCGCTGGTGGTATCGGAACAGGAACTGTTTCCGAGGAGCTTCCCTGAGTTCGTTCGGTACGTCGGCTGCCTCGGGTGGTGCGGCCTCGGGCTCCAGAAGCACGAGGCTGGAACAAATCCGCCAACTGAACCTTCGCCTGGACAAGGTGACGGTCGAAAATCTCGATTGGGAGCGCTGCCTCGATATCTATGACCGCAAGGAGACGTTCTTCTTCTGCGATCCTCCCTACACGGGATGCGATGCCGGGGCCTATGCCGCCTGGAGGGTCTCCGATGTACAGCGCTTCCGCGATCGGCTTGACCAGCTCAAGGGAACATGGATGGTGACCCTCAACGACGCCCCGGAAATCCGAAGCATCTTCTCTGACTGCCAAATCACGGGGATCGAGAGGGCCAAGGGGATCAACCACGCCAGCGGAAAGACCTACAAGGAGCTGATTATCCTTCCTCGGGCGGAAGGCTGATCTCCCTGGCACCGCGCTTCTTGAGCTTCCGTTGGATGGCGTTGAGGACCATTTTTCGGAATAGCCCTTCGTGGGGAAGGGGAACTCGGCTGAGGTCGATATCCTTTCCGGTCAGATCCCGACCAAGGTGCTGCTCACCGATCCACTGACCGGCGGCGTCCTGGGCATTCTGCCAACTCAGGGATCATTGTTGCCGCGCCTCCGATCGCAATCATGGGTGGTGGGGGAAGTCATAGGTGCTTTGTAACCCCGGCGACGGACGGCCTGCAATGGCATTGCACTCGGTGTGCCGCGATGCTGCAGTGATCAAAACGGACGCGTGGATTTTGTAGCGAACCTTTGTCTTATTGAGGCATATAGCGGTAGTTGTCCCAAACCTCGCCGTGGCGCTGAAATAACGCCTCTAACAGTGTACTTCCGTCTATTTCCGGCTATTTCCACCTTTCTACAACCTCGTGTCGGGGTTCATCACGCTCAGCCTCGGCCTCCTTGGCCATGGCGCGCTGCATGTTATCGGGCAGGGTGATATCCTTGATTTCAACGGCCGTGACACAGGTGCCCC
>CAIXGT010000257.1 GCA_903919105.1 uncultured Spartobacteria bacterium
ATCATGATGGCGTGAACGAACTGACCCGGCTTGCTCTGGAATTGCAGGGGTTCTGCGAGGAGCGTCGTTGGAAGTTCTGCATTATCGGCGGAATTGCGGTTCTCCATTGGGGAGAGCCCCGCTTCACCATGGATCTCGACCTTACCCTGCTGACGGGATTCGGGGGAGAGGAAGCCTTTGTGGATGAATGGCTGGCTCACTATGAGCCGCGTCTCAAGGATGCACGTGATTTTGCCCTCAAGAACCGGGTGCTGCTTCTGCGTTCGGCAAGCGGGATAGGTATCGATATCGCACTGGGCGCATTGCCCTTTGAAGAGACTGCCGTGCAACGTGCCCGCAAGATCGAGATGGAACCGGGGGCGGAGGTGATGCTCTGCACTCCTGAAGATCTGGTTGTCATGAAGGCATTCGCTGACAGGGATCTGGATTGGAATGACATCCGCGGGATTATTGTCCGTCAGGGAAAAGAGAGTCTGGACTGGAGCTACATGTACGAACATCTGACCCCGCTATGTGAGGCCAAGGAAGCCCCCGAGATTTTAAAGAAGCTCAAAGGGTTGCAGGGATAGAAAGGGACGGGGTCGAGAGGTAAACCATCCTGGCGATTGGATTTTCTCATGCCTCCCCCCGAGCATCACTGATCCCGCCACCCTCATCAGCTCGGATTATATCCGACTTTCCTGAACTGATTCTCAGAGGGCCCGTTGCGGCTGGATCTGCTTGATTCCGATTACAAGCAGAACCCCTATTGCTGGCACCAGAGCGGCGAGGAACATGGTGGAGGAGCCAAGCCGATCCCAGAGAGCTCCAGCAACTAGGCTGGCACTGAGTACTCCGATGCCCATGACCAGATTGAGCAGGCCGAAGGCGGTGGCCTTGAGCTCCGCGGGGGCACGATCCGCGATCATGGCCGAGAGGACTCCCTGGGTGAGCCCAAGATGGAGTCCCCAGCAAACAATTCCCAAGCCCGGAAGCAAGAGTCCCGAGCCTGAGGCGAGGAGGATATTCCCCAGAATGAGCGCGATGGTGCCGGCAACAAGTGGGGCGATACGTCCAAAGCTGTCCGAGAGAATGCCGGCGGGATAGGAGCTGGCAGCGTAGACGAGATTCATCACGACCATGACAAGCGGCACCCAGGCGATGGGTAGACCGGCTTGTTGGCTCCTGAGAATCAGGAAGGCATCGCTGAAGCGTGCCAACGAAAGAAGTCCCGCCAATAGGAAGGTCCACCAGAGTCCTTTCGGCAGCTGGCGAAGCGCAGTCAGGGAAATTGGGAAAGCGGCCTTTTTTTCGGAAGCGGTGTTGGCCGATTCCGGTTCCTTGACCCCCGCCATGAGAAGAAAGACAGCGAGCAGTGCCGGAATGGCGGCTACCCAGAAGACAAAGCGGTAGTTGTCCTTCGTGAGAAGCATGAGTCCGATGGCGAGGAGCGGAGCTAGGAAGGCACCCACGGAGTCGAGCCCCTGCCGCAATCCAAAACAGGCACCACGGATCGCTTCGGGCGCTATCTCCGCAACCAGCGCGTCACGAGGTGCGCCACGAATCCCTTTACCGATCCGATCGATGAACCGGGCGGAGATCAGCAGGGGGAGTCCCGAGGCAAGAGGAAAGAGCGGCTTGGAAAGTGCCGAAAGTCCGTAGCCCAGAACGGCGAGGAGCTTCGGTTTGCGCATCCGGTCTG
>CAIXGT010000258.1 GCA_903919105.1 uncultured Spartobacteria bacterium
AGAGACGCGGAGAACGCAGAGGATAAAGATAGAGGTATATCGATCTTTATTCGTCAATGTATGGGTTGTGAGCAGGCTATCCTTACAGATTACCCTTGGGAAAAACTCTGCGTTCTCCGCGCCTCCGCGCGAGGTTATGTATTTTTTGACGTCTATAAAGCTTCCTAGAAAACCAATGCATGCGGTTCAAAAGCCGCAATCAAGCAGCTTCTGAAAAACGGATGGTGTATGGCTTTTACTGGAATCCAAGCCTGGCGATCAAATTGAGACCGAGTGAGAAGAGGCCTGCTCCGAGGAAGACACAGACAGGAAGGGTCAGGACCCAGGCCATAAGAATATTCCGCACGGTCGCCATCTGAAGCCCGGAGCCATTGGCTGCCATGGTTCCCGCAACTCCCGAGGAGAGGACGTGAGTGGTGCTGACAGGTAGGCCAAGTATGTCCGCTATACTGATCGTAATCATGGCGACGAGTTCGGCGGCAGCTCCCTGTCCATAGGTCATGTGAGTTTTGCCGATCTTTTCGCCCACCGTCACCACGATGCGCTTCCAGCCAATCACCGTTCCGCAACCCAGCGCGAGAGCCACGGCCACCTTCACCCAGACAGGAATGAAATTGGTCACGCTACTGATCGTTGAGGAGAGTTTCTTGGCTTCTTTTTCCTCATTGGCAGAGCCGAGTTGATGGTTCTTTGCCAGCTTTGATGAGACGGAGGAGAGTAGATAAAGATCCGCTCTGAGAGAGCCGCGATCTTTTTCCGGAACCTGGTTTAGGGAGTTAATGCTTCCAAGCTCCTTGAGGCTTCTGGTTGCTATCGTTTCCACGGACTGAAAGAGCTCAGGTGATGTGGAGTGATGACCGCGAAGGAATGTCGTGATGACATTGGAGGGATCGTCTTTTACATAGTCAGGATCGGAACCCTTCTCCTGATTACTGCAGTAGGTGACACAGGCCTGTAACTGCTGGCGGAGAGTATTGAGTTCGTTTTCCGTGCTTTCGCTCTTGAGGGCGTAGGTCGCGGGAAGGATGCCTACGAGAATCAGCATGATCAGACCCATTCCCTTCTGGCCGTCGTTGGATCCATGGGCAAAGCTCACCCCGGTGCAGGTGAACATGAGCAGAGCCCGTATCCACCCCGGTGGCGGATGGCTGGCATCGGGAGCCTCATAGAGTTTTGGGTTCTTGATGAGGATCTTCATCATGATCAGCAGGAGGGCCGCCATGGTGAAACCGATAACAGGTGAAATCATCAGACCCAGGCCGACGTCCTTCGCCTTGGACCAATTCACCCCGTCGCCCCAGTAATGGGAGTCGCTCATCAGCGCATTGGCGACACCGACTCCTATGATGGAGCCTATCAAAGTATGTGAGCTGGACGCCGGGAGTCCGAAGTACCAGGTGCCGACATTCCAGATGATCGCCGAGACAAGGAGAGAGAAGACCATCGCGAATCCCGCAGCCGATCCGACATGGATCACCAACTCCACAGGCAGGAGATTCACGATGCTGAAAGCCACGGCTCCCGTCGAAGTGAGAACGCCGAGGAAATTGAAAAACCCGGACCAGATCACAGCCGGCACCGCAGGAAGCGTATGGGTGTAGATGACCGTGGCTACCGCGTTGGCGGTATCATGGAATCCGTTGACGAATTCAAAGGCCAGTGCCAGCAAAAGAGCCAAACCAAGGAGCGCCCAAGTTCCAAGCCCTACAGACGCGAAATCAGCTATTGGGAGATGCATCAGAAAAATCTAGAGGAGAGGCAAGAGATTCGTTAAGCCCCTTCAGGTTACATTTTCGTCACGGAGCGTTTGTACTGAACGATGGCACTGATCCCAAGTGAGCTGACTTCGGTGACTCCAATTTCGGAGGCTCGATGTTGGGAAGTAGGGCCTTCATGACAATGTCGCGCTCAGAGAAACCTACCTCTACGGAAACCGGTCCCTCTGGCATGACCCACTGGTTCTTCACCGGTTGCCAGTACATGAGGGAGCTGTCTGGGAGAGAGATCGTGATCTGCCGGCTCTCGCCCGGATTGAGATCGACCCGCTGAAAGCCCTTCAACTCACGGAGAGGTCTCGGAGTCGACTCTCCCGTGAGGCTTATGTAGAGCTCAACGACGGTGGCTCCAGACCGCTTGCCGGTATTGGTCAGCTTCAGTGAGGCCGTCTGCTCATCCCTGGTCTTGGAGAGCTCCAGTCCTGATAGCTCGAAACTCGTGTAACTCAGTCCAAAGCCGAATGGGAAAAGAGGATCGCGGCCCGATCGGTCATAGCCTCTGTATCCGTAAAAGATGCCCTCCTTGTAGTTCACCACGGGCCAGTCTTTTCCTGTCTGGAATGTCCCCGGATACTCATGGAAGGATGGATTCTCCTCGATCGAGCGGTCGAATGTGCAGGGCAGATGTCCCGAGGGGTTCGCATCGCCGAAGAGGATCGATGCGAGGGCTGTCCCGGCACTCTGGCCGAGATACCATGTCTGGAGGACCACGGGGACTCGTTCGATCCATGCCCTCATGTCGATAGCTGCACTACCGCTCAGGACCACAATGGTTCGGGGATTAGCCGAGACAACCTGCGCAATGAGTTGCTGCTGGGCAACTGGCAGCGCAAAGCCACGGTCGTATCCCTCTCCCTCGACATCGGGATTCAGCCCCACGCAGACGATCGCGACATCGGCACTCTTGGCGGGATAAAGTCCTGTCGCCTCCTCTGGGACTATTCCGATCCTCACCGATACATGGCCGCTTCCCCGACCCACCTCGCTGGCGGTGACCCGGAGGGGAACGGAGGCTCCTTTTTCCAGTAGCATCATATAGCTCTCGGGATTGCCGAGTTCGCGGTTGCCCAGACGTATCTCGGGGTGACCCTCGGTCAGGAGTTCGTAGTTCCCCGACACGGGCACCTCGATCTCGGCATCCCAAGTCACACGGGCTTCCTGATCCTTGGGCACTCCTTCCGGAGGGGAGCGATGCGTCCAAGAGATCTCGATCTTTCTATCGCGCCTTACGGTGACCTTGGTGAAGTTGGGTTGCGTCACACAGGTCATCCGCCTGATATCTACAATCCTGGGCGGTGCCGGGATTTCCTTTCCAAATTCCAAAAAGTTGGAAAGAGAGAAGTGCCTGCTGAGTGGCATGGGCGCATAGAAGACCTCCGTCTCCTTGGGAAGGGCGGCGCGGATTCCCTGAAGGAAATTCACCTTTCGGAAGGGCTCCACACCGCCGCTGCCTCCTCCGACGGCGGGTGTGTCCTGGGCATTCGGCCCGTAGATCACGACATGCCGTAAGGATTTCCGATCCAGCGGAAGAAGTGTTGGTGAGTTTTTCAACAGCACGATCGACTTCGTGGCAACATCAAGCGCCAATGCTGAATTCTGTTTGGAGTCCAACGGGAGATCGGGGCGTTCTTGCTTCCTGTCGAGGAATCCCATGGAGATAGCCACCCGGAGGAGTCTCCTGACAGCCTGATCGATCTGTTCTTGGCTGAGTTTCTCCTCCTCCAGCGCCTTGGTGACGCTCTCCTTCGTAACCTGGTATCCCATCGGCATCTCCAGATCGAGACCCGCGGCGATGGCCTTCACGTCTTGGGTCGCCCACCAGTCAGACATCACGATACCTGGGAATCCCCACTCCTGTTTCAGGATCTCATTCTGCAGGCGATCGTTGCCGGTGCTGGGAAATCCGTTGAGCTTGTTATATGCCGACATCACCGCCCAGACTCCTCCTTGGCTGACCGCTTTCTGGAAAGGCAGAAGATAAATCTCCCGCAGTGTCTGCTCATCCATCAGTGACTCGATCTCCATGCGGCGCCACTCTTCGTCGTTGCCAACAAAGTGCTTCACCGTGGCTACGACTCCATGGGCCTGAACTCCCTGAATCCAACGTGATGCCATCTCGCCGGTGAGGTAGGGATCCTCGCCGTAATACTCGAAATTCCGCCCGTTCAGTGGAGTGCGTGCGATGTTCACGCCGGGGCCAAGCTGGATGTGGATTCCCCGCGCTCTGGCCTCCCGTCCAATGGCTGCGCCATACTCATAAGCCAGGCTCTGATCCCAGGTTGCAGCGAGCGCGATCCCGCAGGGAAAGGAGCAAGCCGGACCATGGGCCCGTATTCCCTGGGGACCATCAGCCATAACCAGCTTTGGGATGCCAAGTCTCGGAATAGCGATAGTCGACATTCCGTCAAAGG
>CAIXGT010000259.1 GCA_903919105.1 uncultured Spartobacteria bacterium
CGAAGATCGGAGAAGTGGCGATAGCGCCTACGGTTCTCCCCAACATGCGCGGTGTCGCTGTGCCTCTGAAGATCGAGGAGACCGTCCAGATCCCACAGGGTAGCATTTTCTCCATCGGAAGTTCCGGGCTTCTCGGGGACCGCTTTGTGACCGTGACAATGGACGATCATAACCTTAATCCCCAGCCGATCGCTCCAGGTACCGTGATCAAGAACGGACAGAGTGAATCCAGTATCTCGGAGCTCCAGCGTCAGCTTCACGACGAGATCCTTCCTAAGCTCAGCTCGGCCTTGGACAACATCGATGCCGTGAGCAAATCGCTCCATGATGATGTCTTCAACAAGCAGGGTGTTCAGAACCTCCAGATGACGCTCGCGAACTTCCGCACCACCAGCGACGCGATGGCGGCCTCTTCAGGGGAACTCAAGGGAGTGATGGCCAAGGCCAATGTCTTCTTGAAGAAGGGCAATAACGCGATGGATTCCGTTCAGGGAGCGACAGGAGATTTCAAGGCCTTCGTGACAAACCTGCGCCAGCACGGGATCATCTTCTATAAAGATAGTGCGGGCTCGTCAGCGGGGCCCCTCAAAAAGCAGCCTTAAAAAGCATCTTAAATTCAAGCAACGAGTTTATGGAACTCACACTTGTGGTTCTCGCGGCAGGGATGGGTAGCCGGTACGGAGGACTTAAACAACTCGATCCCGTCGGCCCATCGGGAGAGATCATTCTGGATTACTCCGTGAACGATGCCCTCAAGGCAGGTTTTACCAAGGTGATTTTCGTGATCAGGCGCGGGATGCTTGAGCTCTTCCGTGACACCGTAGGCTCCCGCTACGAGGGGCTTATGGCCGTGGAGTATGCATTCCAGGAACTGGAGCCTTTGCCCGGCGGACGCGTCTCCCCTCCCGGGCGTGAAAAGCCGTGGGGCACCGGCCATGCCGTCTTGGCCGCACGATCCGTGGTCAGGGGTCCCTTTGCCGTCATCAATGCGGACGATTACTACGGTCCCTCAGGATTCGGAAAGCTGGCCGCATTCTTGAAATCAGCAACTTCCAGCCAGTACGCCATGGTGGGTTATCGGCTGGACCGGACACTCTCGGATCACGGCACCGTCTCGCGGGGTATCTGCCGTGCCGACAGCGATGGGTATCTCATCGATATTACCGAAAGGACAGCTATCGCACGAACTGCCGGAGGAATCATCGTTAAGGAGAATCCTCCGGTTCGATTGGAAGGGTCGGAGCCCACCTCGATGAATTTCTGGGGATTCATGCCCGATCTCTTCGATCATCTTGAACGGCTTTTTGACGAGTTTCTCGAAGAGAGAGGAAACGATACCAAGGCTGAGTTTTATCTGCCCGCAGCTATCAGTGAACTGATCGGTACCGGTGCAGCAACGGTACGACTTCTCAGCTCCTCGGATCCTTGGTTTGGTCTCACCTATCCCGAGGATAAGCTCATGGTGGTTGAGGCCTTGAAAGAGTTAAAGGGTTGAACCAAGCCGGTGGAGACCGGCGCAAAAGGTTCGTGGGAACGAAGCTTAGTCATGCCGAAGGCAGTCCGAGCATCGCTCGGATGGCTGATCCGAGAGGATCGACAGACAATAGAATGCCGAATGCATCCCGTTAGGGCGGCACAGCTTGCCGGGAGGTAAGTGCCGTCAAGGATTGAGCCAAGCCATTCGGGTCAGGAAAAGAGGCTCCTCGCTGTTTTCAGTGGGTAAGAGGGAAGACAGAGAAAAAATACGGAACTCAGAATACCGGGCCTCGGGAGAGGCTGGGATAGACTACCGAAGGTAGCCCAAAAGCGGTGAGACGAGCGGGAGCGAGCGAATCAAACGAAGGAACATATGTTTCCTGAGTTGGCTTGCCTGGCCGTTGCTTACCTCGCCGCCTCCTGACGGCCTCGTCCTTCGGACTGCTGCGCAGGCTACATCGTGCCTCCCGGCACTCGATGTTCGCAGCCGTTGCATCTGAGTTCCCTATTCAAAAAAACCTGTTTGGTTCTTCTAAATTCTTTTCCAAACCAAAGGCCTAGGCGCTGATTGTTTTCGATCCAGCAGATTCACCCATTCCAAATAGCGGAGAGCCTTTATTTCTCAGTCGGCTCTTTAGCAGCCTTCCAGCCAGCGATGCCGGGTTTGAAATGCTGCACGTTCGTGTACCCGAGTTTCTGTGCGGCTTCTGCGGCACGGGCGTAAGCTCCACAGTATTCATTGCCGCAATAGGCTACGATCAAGGCGTTCTTATCGGCAGGAAGGACCTTGGCCAGATCTGCAGTATGGGCCGTGTAATCGATGGCTCCGGGAATGTGGCCGTTCGCATAGGAGACGGGGCCATTCACGTCCAGAAGGGTCACCTTCTTGGCGGCGATGTCCGCCTTGAGTTCAGTGAGGCTGATGTCGGGGAAGGAACCGGCAAAAGCATTCAGGGTGAAGAGAAGGGAAGCAGCTAGGAGGAGATGTTTGTTCATACAAACACTCTACTCCGGGATTGAGGCCTATACCATAGGGAATTTACCCAGAATGCGGAGATCAAGCGTAGACAGCCCTTTACTTAGTTTGAAGCGCCATAGAGAAGGGCCTGATTCCGTGTTGAATCAATCGCTTGCCGGACGCGGAGAAGAACTAAGAACCGCTTGGCATTCATCTCCATGCTGGTATAGATTAGATCTTTCCCGCGCCGGCGTGGCGGAATTGGCAGACGCGCCGGACTCAAAATCCGGTTCCCTTAAA
>CAIXGT010000260.1 GCA_903919105.1 uncultured Spartobacteria bacterium
ACCGTGGCGCGGACCAGGCAGGGCGAGCAGGCTGCGAGCACCATCGCTACGACAACAAATCGCTTGGTCCGCGTGTCAAATCGACTGAAAGGAAGAAAGTTCATGATCAGTTTCCAATGGTTCCTTCGACGATCTGCTGGTTCACGCCATGAGTGAGATCATGGATTGATTTGACCTGTTCAGGGGTGATTTTATCTCCCCCTTCGTTCACAATAGGTCCGATTTTCCTCAACACATCCCGAATAGTGGCGACCAAGGGGTTCTTACGAAGGCGTCCTCCCATGGAGCCGATACAGCGGTCGAAATAATTCACCAACTCGGGCTGATGAAGAAGTTCTGTGCCATCCTTGGAAAACCCGCCGCCCACGATCGAGGTCAGCACCTCTGTACCCCGGAGCCATCCACCCAGACTCACCAACTGCGAAAGATCCTGATCATTGAGTTCCTGCATGGCACCGCGAACATCCTGAAGGGCTCCATCAAACTCCGCACGTACACCCCTCCAATCGCGCTGATCGGCCTTATCGGTGATACTCTTACTCCGGGCAATGACCGACTTGCGGACATTGATAGCTTCCGCGAGCGTGAGAACCTGGCGACCGAGTTCCTTCACGCGCTCAGCATCCTCGGCTTCGACAGCCACAAAACCTTCGGCGATTACATTCCCGAGAAGAAGGGCCGTGCGTGCGCGGTCCTCCGGAGTGCGAACCTTGCCGTCACGGAGCTGACCCTTCCAATTCGGGTTACCGAGTTTGTCGAGAACGGCAAAGATTTCGCTGGGTACCGGCACCACCACTTCCTCAACGGCTGCAGCGGGAAAATCGGAAAGTGAGATCTTCTTAGGAGGAGTGTCTGCCCTCATGATCGGAGAGGAGATGAGAAACAGGCATGCGATAGCCGTGCTGATTGAAAAAAGATGATTCATCGGAAATCTGGAAAAAATACCCTCGCCGAGAGGGGTCTCGCTATGGAGCATGGGCGAATCGTAGTTCACACGCTTTTGGTTGACTTCAATCTGTAATGGACCGGGAAAGATTACAACACATTCTTGATAAGGCATCGGCCAAGCGACTCCTCGTCATTGGCGACCTGATGCTGGACGAGTTTGTCTGGGGAAATGTGGGCAGGATCTCGCCCGAGGCACCGGTGCCCATCGTGGAGGTGCAGAGCGAGTCCAGCTATCCCGGCGGAGCGGCAAACGTGGCACGCAATCTTCGGGAGTTTACCTCTTCGGTCACCATGCTTGGAATAGTGGGGGCCGATGCCTCCGGTGAAAAGCTCACAGGGCTGCTAAGGAGCGAGGGAATCTCGACGGAGGGCCTCTTCACACATCCTTCCATCCCGACGATCGTGAAAACCCGGATCATTGCCCAGCGCCAGCAGGTCGTCCGAGTGGACCGCGAACAGCGCATGGCACCTGGTTCGGAAAGACAAGATATCCTGAGTAAAGCACGCCAACTGGTTGGAGAGGCCGATGCAGTGCTTATTGAGGACTATGGCAAGGGATTCCTCGACCAAGGATTGGTGGATGCCGTCCTAGAAAAGGCAAGGGAGAAGGGAGTGATCGTCACCTGCGATCCCAATCCCAAAAACCCCCTGGAATGGCCCGGCATCGTCACGATCAAGCCGAACCGTTCCGAGGCCTTTGCCGCCGCAGGCATTCCACTTTCCTCACCTGTTCATCCCGTTGAAAACGACGCTGCCCTGATGAAGGTGGGTGAAATCCTACTCAACCGCTGGAATGCCGGCGCTCTCCTGATCACCCTGAGCGAGCAGGGCATGATGCTCTTCCGCAAGGGGCACCCGCCTTATCACACGCCGACACGCGCCCGGGAAATCTTCGACGTTTCCGGTGCGGGTGACACTTCCATCTCCCTTTACACACTAGGCATCACAGCTGGAGCGAATCCGGAGGAGGCGGCCGAACTGGCTAACCATGCCGCTGGCATCGTCGTGGGCAAACTGGGCACCGCCACCTGCACACGCACGGAACTGGAAGCAAGTTTCAGTGATCTCTATCAAACATGAGCGGCGCCAAAGGTCTGCGTCCCGCCCTCTTTGTCGACCGCGACGGAACGCTCATGGTCGAGGTCGACCATTGTCACGACCCCTCAGAGGTCAGAGCCTATCCTGGTGCCGCCGAGGAGCTTGCTCGGGCGCGTGCACTCGGTTGGACTGTGATCATCATCACGAACCAGAGCGGCATTGGCAGAGGCTACTTCACCGTTGAGCAGTTCGAATCCGTGCAGGC
>CAIXGT010000261.1 GCA_903919105.1 uncultured Spartobacteria bacterium
GGCAGCTCATCGTAGGTGAGTTCGCTATAGATTTCATCGGTCAGGACGACGAGATTATGCTTCACGGCGAAGGCAGCAATTTTTTTGAGTTCCTCCAGAGGCATGACGGCACCGGTGGGATTCGTCGGGAAATTCAACATCAGCACGCGGGTCTTCAGCGTGACAGCCTTTTCAAGATCCGAGGCTTTGAGGGAAAACTCATCCTCGGCACGAGTGGCCACTGGCACGGGTACGCCGCCGGCAAGCTGAATGCTCGGGCTGTAGGAGACGTAGCAGGGCTCGTGGTAGAGGACCTCGTCACCCTGATTGAGCAGTGAGCGGAGCGCGAGGTCGATAGCTTCGGAGACACCGACCGTGACGATGATCTCGTCGTGGGGGTTATACTCCACGGCGAAGTGCTGCTCGACATACTTGGCAATCGCGCGTCGTAAGCGAGGAGAGCCGAGATTGGAAGTGTATCCGGTCTTTCCCTTCTCTAGGGAATAGATAGCTGCCTCGCGGATATGCCACGGTGTGACGAAGTCGGGCTCACCGATGCCGAGGGAGATGACCTCTTTCATCGACTGGACGATCTCGAAGAAGTCACGGATCCCCGAGCGGGGAATGTTGCGGACGTGCTCCGCGATGCGGGAACTGCTCATGGCCGAAAAACGTTAGCGCTCCAGTCAGGGGGTGACCGAGAGACGCTCTGTGGATTCCTCGACGGCATGGAGCATCCCATTTTCCTTGTAGGTCTTCAGACGGAAGTGGGTTGCGCACGACTGGACGGCCTCGATGGTGCTGAGCTTATCGGCCACGAAGGAGGCGACCTCGCGGAGGTTGCTCCCCTCGACAACAACCATGAGGTCGTGGCCGCCGCTCATGAGATAGACGCTCTGGACTTCTTCAAATCCAGCGATGCGGTTGGCAATACGGTCGAATCCCCCCTCGCGTTCCGGTGTGACGCGCACCTCAATCACGGCAGTCACCGCGTCGGTATCCCACTTCTCGCGGTTGATGACGGCATGATAGCCGAGAATCGTCCCATTGGACTCAAGTTTCGCGATCTTGGCAGCCAGTTCCCCTTCGCTCAGTCCGAGTTGGCGGGCGAGGTCGGCGCGGGGGATCGCAGAGTTCTGTTTGAGGGTGCGGATCAGAGAGTCCATGTGAAAAGGATGAGGGATGAAGGATGAATTATGAAGAGGAAAAGAATGCCCGCCGCGACTCATGGAAGGTGGGTTAACTGTCTAGGCGCTCCCTTTCATAATGACAGCCGCAAGGCGAACTGCGCTTTCCAGCGGGTATCGGGGAAAATGGTGCGCGATGCAGGGTTCGAATACGTAGTTTTTACAGAGAAGAAGTAGCTATTTGACCCAAAGGTAACAATTGGGGCATGAAAAGACCCCGGAATGCCCGTAAAGGCCTTGGCCTTTACGATGGCAGAGTCTAATCGGCTGCTCCTTCCAACTTATAGGCGCGGCTCCCCCTACTTCGACGGTTCAGGCACGACTTGACCCGCGGCCTGCGAGGAGCGGATGACATCACGGTAATAGAGTGCCGACGGCTTGGGCACACGTTCCTTGGTCCTTGGGTCCATGGTGCAGAGGCCGAACTTGGGAACGTAGCCGTAGTGCCACTCGTAGTTGTCGCCGAGCGACCAGACAAAATATCCCCTGACATCGTATCCCTCGTCCATGGTCTTGCGGACCTGGGCGATGTGATCCTGCAGATACTTGAGACGCTTCTCCTCATCCTGAGTAGCGATGCCGTTTTCGGTGATCATCATCGGCTTGTCGTAGCGTTTGCCGACATAGCGGATCTGCTTGCCCAGCGCCTTCGGATCGATGCTCCATCCCATCATGGTGAAGTTCGGACCGTGCCTCATTCCCTCGGAGAGGAAACTGACTGGCCCAGCCACCTGGCTGTAGTAGTAGTTGAACCCAATGATGTCACAGACATCCCAGACACGGTCGAGATGATCAAAGTTGGAATGCATCACGGTGTTGTAAAGCAGTCCGCCCGGATCAAGCGGACCGTGTTTCCACCACGGAAGGGCCTCCACGCTTAGCACCTTGGCAGAGGGTTTCTGGCGTTTGATGATGCCTGCC
>CAIXGT010000262.1 GCA_903919105.1 uncultured Spartobacteria bacterium
GCGATCGGCGCTGTGAGCGCCGGAGCTGGAAGCATAGGCTCCCAGGCCATCAACGCCTTCATTCCGAAATCGAACTAGGTTTCAACTAGTACCGCAGCCCGGCTCGGAAGATTCCTCCCGGGCTTTTTCACGGGGGTCTTATTCGGCAGCCGGAGGGGTTTCCGTAGAATCCTCAGGTGTCTCCACGACAGCGTCTGGATTCTCGACGATATTATAGTCGCCTGAGGGCTTGCCCTCGGCCTTGGCCTTTTTCTTTTCTTCCTTTTTACGCTTTTTCTCCATCTCTTTCCTGCGCTTCTCGAATCCGTAATTGATTTTAACCATGGGTTTTTCTGTTGGTGTTGTGGGTTATTGGCACAGGTGCGGTAGCGACTAAAGGTCGCCAACGTCACCGTTCAGCCATTTGTTGAATTTCTCGTCGAGTCTCCCGAGCATCGCTGCCGTATCTCGGTCCATGTTGGTGAACTGAGCCCATTTCAAGATGTCCTTGGACTTTCCGGAACCCTCGATCTCCCCGATGAAGTCCTCCACCAAGACTCCCTGCGAGGCATAGGTACCGCGGAGGTGCTCCTTGCAGAGTTCGGCTGTCTGGTTCTGTCTGTTCTTAGTCCCGATGCCCATTTAGAAGGAAAGTAGGGCTCCCATAGGAAGGGTTTGAAAGCTCAAAGGAGAAGAGCCCGCAACAGTGGAAAAGAAATGGGCCGAGTAACTCAATAGGGAATTACTTTACTCCGTTTCTGCCCGCACACTAATAAAATTATCAAAAAGTCTCCTTGGACTTTCGGTGCGTCATCAAGCGCATTTCTTTATTTTATCTTGCAAAACATGGAAAGCCGTTTAGTTTGAAGGAGTTCGATATTTAGTGATTCGTTGCATGGTGGATTGCCCGTTGATTTTTTCGATGGTGATTTGAAACCCGGTTCTCGGGAACAGCTCTGATTAGCAGATTTCAACACCAACCAAAAAAACACATCATATGAAACTATACGTAGGCAATCTGACCTTTGACACAACCGACCAAGATCTCCGCGAGCTCTTCACACAGTATGGCAAGCCGACGGATGTCGCCCTTGTTACCGATCGTGAGACCGGCCGTTCCCGCGGATTCGGCTTTGTCACCATGGGCAACGCCGAGGAAGGCAATGCAGCTATCAATGCTCTCGAGGGCAAGGATTTCCAGGGTCGCAACCTGACCGTCAATGAGGCACGTCCCCGCGAGGATCGTCCCCAGGGTGGTGGCGGTGGTGGCCGCTCCTTCGGAGGCGACCGCGATCGCGGTCCTCGCCGCTACTAATCCGGCAAATTGGGTCGCCGGAAGGCCCCAAGAAACCAATCAATCAAGGCGGAGTTCCCGAAAGGGGACTCCGCTTTTTTGTGTTCTTCCATGAACTTCTCATCGGCCGAGTCCTCCTCCGGTTGACTGAGAACGAAGCTCCCGTGGGGATACTCCTGGAGATAGCATGAGATGTAGTCAGCGATCGCCTTGGCGATCACAGGGAAGGTTACCAGGCGTTGGTCCAGGAGCTTGGACTGCACGTCCTTCCGGTCGATGAACTCGATCTCCAAAAAACATTTGGGAACCTTGTCGAGCTGGGGATATCTCTGCATCTGATAGAAGAGGTAGGCGCCCGCGCCGTCATGGATGTGGTAATCGTTTAGGGAATCCATCGCGGGCGAGCGGGGAAGAAAGTTCCTCACTGCAGCGGAAGTGGCCGCCGCAAGCCCGTCTGCAAAACGGAGGTCTGCCTCGTGGTTCGGGTTGAATGACCTGCTGTGGATCAGGGCCACCGTACCGAGGGCTGATCCGTGGCGAAAGGTATTGAAGTGGATGCTGACCAGAGCCCCGGGATTCAGGGAGTCGGCCGCCACCTTGGCCCGCTGGGCAAAGTCGGGATTCCAGTCATTGGTCCTGGTGAGGATACAACGGATCTTCGGAGTGTGATTGGAAGTGCTTTTCGATTCAAAGGCGCTCTGGATCTCTCGGGCGAGCTCGAGCGTGAGATCCTTTTCCCTCAGACCCGACGGAGAGGTGGCGTTGTTCGGCGAGGAGTTCGACTTCAGGAGGTGTGTCCCGGTAACATTCGTTCCCCCGTGACCTGGGTCAATGATCACTGTCAACTCCCCAGCAGCAAACACGCCGCCAGCGAAGACCGTGAGAAGCGCAATGAGACCGATGAGGAAAATCGTGAGCGATGGGAGTCGAAATCGCTTCACGGAATCCATTACATCCCAGGATACCTCCTGACGAGAAGAGAGGCGAGTTCCATGGGATCCGAGATCTTGAAGTCAGCGCTGGCGTGGTTGCTCCCCCAGTCACGACGGAGAGGGACCTTCTGGGCCGCAACATTGACGCTAAGTGTCCGGGCACCAAGGCTCGTCAGACGATCATCGAGACTCAGTCCCAGATCGCCGTGACCTGTATGGGCTGAGCCAACAACAAGCACGACTTTGCCTCCCCTCACGTTCCTGAGCACGTTCTTGGCCATGATCTGATTCCGGTAAGAGATCATCGGATCAGTCATACTCACATTAGCCATCGGCGTGTCGACTAGGACGACGGTGGCCTTGTATCTGGATGCCAGTTCAGCAACATCCAGAACACTCATGATGCTTTCCGTGCCGAGTAGCCTATGGGCACACTCGGCCTTCTGCCGATTGTCTAGGTAAGCCGACAGAGGGCAATGGGCGATCATCGATTTGGCGAATTCCCGCTTGTCACCAGCTCCCTTGGGGGAGGAGTAGTACTTGTTGAAGGAGTCCTGAAGGTCGCTTGAAAATTCGAAGGCAATGCTTCTGAGATTCGTGGTCTTAAGCAGGTTCTCAAGAGCCAGCATAGTCAAAAAACGGCTTCTCTCATTTCCGTGGTCGAATCCGATGATGAAGACGACAGGGAGCCCCGTGGGGCTCACCGCGGGAACTGTAAGTGTGGCTGAAGGAGCAAGGGGAGGTTTTCTCTTGGCAAAGAAAAGCTCCGCGCAAGACGGGAGGGTTGAAACCCCGGTGTTCTCGTTAAGAATATCATCCGACAGGGGTAACGCCACGCGGAATGCAGATGCAAGTGGGGAGTAGAGAGATGCATTCGCGGAATTCTCAGATCTGGAATCGATAGACAACCTGAACGAACGCGTCATCGGAATCCCCTTTGACTCGAGCAAATGTAGCATCACAAAGACACTCAGGAGCAGAGGAATCAGGATGAGGGCTGAGTGAACGAAAGGGTGCCTCGGTATATCCGAAATCAGCGGCATTACTTTCCTGTGCCACGGCCTTCCGGGATCGGTTGTCTGCTGGCTGCCTTTCGCACCGAAAAAGTCTTTCATACCCAAAGCATCGGGTGATGCGGCCAACCTCCAAAGCTGGAATCCCTAAGGAATCAGCTTATTGAAAAA
>CAIXGT010000263.1 GCA_903919105.1 uncultured Spartobacteria bacterium
CCGGGAGGCCGTGAGGCCTTCTGGTGAGGCCGCTCCGATCGCCGGATTGCTTGTGGATGCTTATTGCGGAGCCGGGTTCTTTGCCCATGAGTTGCAGGCGCTCTTCGCGAAAGTAATCGGCATCGAGCGCTCGATTGCCTCAGTGGCGATGGCGAGCCGTCAGGCCGCTGAGAACGAGGAATACCTAGCGGGTGATGTGGAATTGAAGTTGGGTGAAGCGCTGTCAGCCGGCAAGCCTGAGGAGACCGTCCTCCTCCTGGATCCCCCCTCCGAGGGGCTTGCCGAACTGGCCATGGAGACCATTTTACAAAATCCTCCCGCCCGCATTGTCTATGTCTCCTGCAATCCCGCTACGTTGGCCCGTGATGCCAAGCGGCTGGCAGGCAACTATCGTCTGGTTCAGGTGACGCCGCTCGATATGTTCCCGCAGACGGCCGAGATCGAATCAGTCTCGGTCTTTGAGCTTGTCTGAGTATGGCGGCATCCGAGGAGGCGTTGATGATTCGGATCAAGGGGGCTCGTCAGCACAACCTGCGCAATCTCGATGTCGAGATCCCGCGTAACAAGCTTGTGGTGATCACCGGTCCGAGCGGCTCGGGCAAATCCTCACTCGCCTTCGACACCCTCTTCGCCGAAGGCCAGCGCCGCTATGTCGAGAGCCTCTCCGCCTATGCGCGTCAATTCCTCGACCAGATGCAGAAGCCGGAGGTGGATCACATTGAGGGACTCTCTCCTGCGATCGCTATCGAGCAGCGCATCGCCCCGCCGAATCCCCGCTCGACCATCGCCACCACGACCGAGATCTACGATTACCTCCGCGTCCTCTACTCTGCCATCGGCGTGCCCCACGATCCGCAGACCGGTGTTGCCATCCGCCGTCAGTCGCCCCAGCAGATCGCAACCGAGATCCTCTCATGGCCCGAGGGAACGCGTCTCATGCTGCTGGCTCCGCTAGTCAGGAACGAGGCGGGTGAATTCCGTGACGTGATCGACCGTGCGCGGCGTGAGGGATTTGTCCGCCTGAGGATCGACAATGAGATCGTTGATCTGGGCCGCCCGGAGCCGATTAAGTTACTGAAGTCCAAAAAACACACAATCGAGGCCGTGGTGGATCGTTTGGCGTTGAGATCCGAAGGTGAGGGCGAGGGAATCCGCGAGCGCCTGCTCGATTCCCTGGAGACCTCTCTTCGGTGGGGAAACAACATAGTGATCGTGCTTTATCAGGCACCCGGTTCCTCCGGTGCTTTGTCCGAGCAATGGAGCGAGCGGCCTTTTTCCACTGATTTCTGCAATCCTGAGACAGGCTTCACGATGCCGCGACTCACGCCTAGGCACTTCTCCTTCAATAGTCATCTGGGGGCTTGCCCAGCATGCCAGGGGCTCGGGACCGAGCCTTTCTGCGATCCGGGTCTGCTGGTGGATCCCGAGATGAAGCTAGCCCCTCTGGAGAAGGGAGCCATCCGTCCCTGGAGAAAACCCGATAAGAGGATGGGACAGTACTATAAGCTTGTTTTGGAGGCCCTCTGCGAGGCGACAGGAGCATCCCAAGATGTGCCGTGCCGCGATCTGCCCGAGGAGTTCAAACAGAAGCTTTTTTACGGAACGGGTGACGTCATGTTGGAGCTTGGAGGGAGCGAGGGCAAAGGTGGAAGAGCTCCCCAAATCAAGGCATTTGAGGGTCTGGTTCCGATGGTGGAGCG
>CAIXGT010000264.1 GCA_903919105.1 uncultured Spartobacteria bacterium
GTTCGAGCAGGGCGGTCATCAAGGTCTCCGGAACAAAACGCCCTCCGTAAGGACCGAAGTGGCCGTGTTGGTCAGGAAAGCTGGTGAGGTTGCTGGTGGTGGGCGACACAGAGTCCATCGCACTCATTATGACTTGGAAGTCAATCCGCGGCAATCGCCCATCATCCAAAAGATGCCTCTATTTTACTAAGGGTTTGGCGCGAGCTTCACGATGACTTTACGGAAGGGCGACGGCATCGGCAACCCTACTAGTTCATCCAAAGTGAAGCCCTTGAGTAGGGCTGGTATCTTTCCGATCACCCGGTGAACCTTCATCGTGATTCTATAGCGTGTGATTGGATAGGTGATCTCCGAGAGTATGCGGCCGCTCAATTGAGCGTTTCCTAGTTGTGGAAGAATCCAGAGACCGCGCCAGCGAGGCCCTTGCGATTGCTCAAGATAGAGACGATTCGCTTTCCAGAACCAAGCGCGGTGTTCGATGTGCTTGGTTGTCACGGAGCGCGGGGATTTCTTAGGGAGTTTTCTCGGTTCACTCGCTGCACATGTTTTCTCGAGAGGGCAGGATGTACAGTCGGGCTCACCCGACTTGCAGATCGTTGCCCCAAGGTCCATAAGGGCCGATGCAATGGATCGGCATCCGGTTCTGGGGAAAAAACTGGCTGCGATTGCAGCAAGATTGTTTTTCCCAAGAGCCGTATCGATGGGATCGAGCATGTTTCCCCACCGAGCCAGGACCCGGATGATATTCGTGTCTAGTACCACGGCGTGTTGATCATAAGCAAAGGCACGGATCGCCGCCGCTGTATAGGCCCCTATTCCCGGCAGTGATAGCAGGTCTGATTCCTCGACCGGGATATCTCCTCCATGGCGCTCCATCACAGTTCGCGCCGCCGCATGAAGCCTTCGTGCCCTGGAGTAGTATCCGAGGCCTTCCCAAGATGCGAGGACCTCATTCTCCTCCGCCTTAGCCAAGTCACTGATGGTTGGGAAGCGCCTTATCCAGGCATGGAATCGCGGTATCACCGTAGTGACAGTGGTCTGCTGAAGCATAAACTCCGAGACAAGGACGGCGTAGGGATTGTGCTCCCTCCGCCACGGGAGTTCATGCCTGCCGTGGAGTTGATGCCATTTTAGAAGCTCTTCACGCGCATTGCAGAAACGCTTTGTTAAGTGCGATGATTTCACTCTGGCTGCGGGTCTCTTCTGCTTGTCCACAGTAGGCTCGTAGGGCACGGTGAGAAAAACATCAAGCCGCTCCGCCTACCTTTTTCCATTTTCATGCCCCCGCTTCACTCCCAGACCTATCCGCTGACACCCGAGCAGGCGACAAAGTTACAGACTCTTCTTCGAGAGCGAGGATTCACATTCGTAGAGAAGCCTTATACCCTCTACGCGGCCACCAAGGAGAAGCTCAACATCGCAGTCTATGAGAAGGGGCCGAAGGCTCTTTTGCAAGGACGCGGGCTGGAGGATTTCATCACCTTCGTCATGGAGCCTGAGATTCTCGGAGAGGCTCGTCTGGGCTATGAGGAGGTGCACGAGCCTGAGCAATTCGCCCCTCACTTCGGCATCGATGAGAGCGGTAAAGGGGATCTCTTTGGGCCCCTGGTGATTGCGGGGGTCTATGTCGACGGTAATTTAGCGCGGCATCTGCGCGATGCGGGCA
>CAIXGT010000265.1 GCA_903919105.1 uncultured Spartobacteria bacterium
CATGAGTAAGAAATCATCCAAGAACAAGCCAACCGGAGAACAGGTTCCGGAAACACCCTCCTCGGAGGAAACGATCGTGGAATCCGCTGAAGAAAGCTCTGATGTGGAAATTGAGGAAATTCTGCCCAGCGAGGCCGAGAATGCTTCTCTTCCCGAAGCTGTGACTGAGGAATTACTCGGTGCCGAGGTGCCCGCCGGTGAGGTTCCCCCGCTTTCCCATGTGCTGGAGGCGATTCTTTTTGCCTCCCAGAAAGCTGTCTTGCCCAAGGAACTGATGGCCCATCTCAAGAGTGCGGCCGTTGCCGAGCCGACTTCGGTGGCCTCGGCATTTGCCCGAATCAAGGAAGGAGATGTTCGTGATGCCTTGGTCGACCTGCAAGCCGAAGTCGCCGCCTCGGGTCGTGCCTACCAGGTGCGTGAAACGGCGACCGGGTGGCTGCTCTCCAGCGCCCCGGGCTTTGCGCCTTGGCTGCGCGCTCTTTATCCGGAGGCAAAGCCTACCCGCCTGAGCGCCTCAGCCCTCGAAACCCTCGCCATCATCGCCTACCGCCAACCGATCGCCCGGGCCGATATGGAAGCCGTCCGCGGCGTCTCCGTGGATGGGGTAATGCAGACGCTGCTGGACCGAGGCCTTGTGAAGATAGCTGGTCGCGCCGAGGCGGCAGGTCGTCCACTTCTCTACGCAACCACACAGTATTTTCTGGATCACTTCGGCCTTCGAACTCTTGATGAGCTTCCCAATGCCGCCGAGTTGCGCCACATACCGCTACCTAAGGCGACTCCGGAACCCGGAAGCCCTGCGGTTGATGAGAGCGGCACTGCCGAACTGCCAGGAGTGCTTTCCGTTCCTGAAGAGGTGACAAGCGGTGTCTTGGAGAGTGTGCAAGAAGGCGAAGAAGCCGCCGTGCTTGAAGAGGTTGAGGTGACAGAGATCCTTGAACTCCGTGAGTCGGTGGTCTTCGAGGAGGTTTCCTTTGACGCCGACGCTGTGGTCGAGGTCGAGAAGGAAGAATCCGAAGAATCTCCGGAAGGCCACCCGGAACGCTGAATAGGTTACCTTTCTCATGGAAGATCTTACTAAACTTCGCGAGGCGATCGACGCCATCGATGGAAAGTTGCTCGATCTTCTGAACGAGCGCGCACGATTTGCCCAAGAGATCGGTCGGATCAAGGAACGCAATGGGGCTCCCGTCTATGCCGCAGGGCGTGCCGAGCAGTTGATGCGTCGTCTTGTCGAGCGGAGTGCGGGTCCCTTGGAGGAACAGGCGATTCGTGCGATCTACCGCGAGATCATGTCGGCCTCACTTGCTCTCGAGAAGGATACCGTCATCGCCTGCGAGGGATGTGTTGCCGGGCGCACCCATTTTGCCGCCAAGCAGCAATTTGGCGCCTCCGTCCGCTACACCTTCCACGACGATCCAGCTGATCTTTTTGAGGCGGTCACCTCGGGGAAAGCCGATTGCGCAGTCATTCCCTCCGGAGAGGAAGGGCCTGACACAACGGTTCTGGAACTGCTGACGACAAGCGATGCGCAGCTTGCTTCCCAGATCGTGCTCGGAGGGGAAGAGGGTTCCCGCCGTGCCCGCTACTTCGTTCTGGGGAAAGCCCTGAACGCACGCTCCGGCGACGACCAGACAGCGCTGCTTTTTCATCTCACCGATCATCCGGGGGCTCTAGCTTCGGCACTCGAACCCTTCCGGGGAGCCGGAGTCAATGTCATCTCGATCCATAGCCGTCCAGCCGCTGGAAACGGGCTGCATCTTTTCCTGGAAGTGGAGGGTCACGCCGGGGATGAATCACTTCTGCACGCCGTGAACCTGCTAGGCGAGAGGGGCTTCTCTCCCAAAGTCTGCGGAAGCTATCCTCGAATGCGCTGAGGACTATTTCGCCGTCTTTGCCACCATGACCACACCCGCCACTGTCAGCGCAGGATGCTTTGATCAAGAAGTCTGGATCAGGATCGAGGGCCGCGGCAATTTCCAGAGTAGCGGCTCAATCCGAAAATTCGTTCAGGCCATGATCCAGCGCGGTCGTCGCCAATTCGTGGTTGATCTGGCCTCCTGCGATCACATGGATTCGACCTTCATGGGAACCCTGACCGGCATTTCCCAGAGACTCCGCGAACTTGGACAGGGATCTCTGCTCGTAATCAATGTTACTCCCAGGAACATCGATCTCATGGAAAATCTCGGGCTCAACTTTCTCTTCGGGATCGAGCCGGCCGGTTCGACCATGAGAACTCCCGCCGAGGCAGGAGGAAACCTTATGCAGCTTCCGGTCGATGCAACCATGGAGAAGGATATCATTCTTTCCGCACACGAGGCCCTGATCGCCGCAAACCCGGCGAATGCCGATCGGTTTCACGACGTGCTTGAGTATTTGAAGCATGGTGGTCACGGCAGTGCCGGTCATTGATAATTGAGGGAGTGACTTGAGCCCGTTGGATGTGACGGATCATCCCTAGAGCATCTTGCGTTTAATCTGTCGTTCTTTGGGCGATCATCTTGACCGTCGATAAATACAAGGACTCGCGCAGAGGCGCAGAGACGCAGAGGAAAAGACAAAGGATTGGTTGCGGAGAAAATCGTCATCGGCACTCCCCCTCAAATCAGAGAATCACTTAATTGAGGCTTTTCGTCATCCCATCTTTGCGTCTTGGCGTCTTGGCGCGAGATTTCTTCCCATGTACATGCGTCAAATAAAACCGAAACCGCTCTAGGGATGGGATGATGCCAGCGAGCTGGTCTTTGGATTGATTTCGATCCATGATGACGGGCCATGATCCTTCAGAGCATCGAGCCTGTCGTCATTGTCGCACTCCTTGCAGCCATGGGCGTGCTTGGATTTATCGTCTTTGGATCACGGCGCAGGGTTGGTGAACTGAAGCGCACCACGGCGGAGATTCACCAAGAGGAGCGAAGCGTCTTCGACTTTCTTCACGGATTGGGAGCTGCTTTTTCCGAAGGGGTGCCTGCTGGGGAGTTGCACCGCCTTCTTGTCGAGGGGGCCCAACTCATTCTCAAAGCGGACGGAGGTGCCCTCTACCTTGCCGACCGCTCCGGCCAGCAGCTTCTTCCCGCATTCCTCTCTAAAGGGTGTCCACCACTCGTTTCCCTTCCCGCACACCTCTGCGGGGAAGTTGCCGATGGAGAGAACGCTTATTCACAGGCCATTGAGAGTTTTGTGCGTCTTCAATCTGTCCGGGTCGGCATGGGGCTTCTTGGCGAGGCTTGTGTTTGGAGGGAACCGCGTTTTCTCAGGCGCCGCGGGGACATTCCGGAGGACTTCATGTCCCAGGGACTGGGCTCCGTCGTCATGGGGCCCCTCATGTACCGGCACAAGCTGCTTGGAGTGCTTGCCTTGGCAAGGAAGCCGGGCAGTGATCCCTTCAGCGATACAAAGATAGAGCTCTTCAAGGCCATCGTGGAGCAGGCTGCCTTTGCATTGTTCAACCAAGCCATTCATCTGGCTGCCGGGGAGAAGCACGCGCTGGACCATGACATCCAGATCGCCGGGGAAATTCAGAAGATCCTGCTTCCCTCGGATGCCCCGGATGTGGAGGGATTTGAGATCGGCGGACTGAATCTCCCGGCCCGCACGCTGAGCGGGGACTATTTTGATTACCTCGCAGTCGACGCGGATCACGTCGGCATTGTTATTGCCGATGTTTCGGGTAAGGGCGTTCCCGCGGCGCTCATCATGGCGATGTGTCGGAGCGCCCTCCGCAGTCAGGCTCCAGGAAAGCTCTCTCCCGCCGAAGTCCTGCGAGGGGTGAACAGGCAGCTCTATCCCGACATGAAGGAGGATATGTTCATCAGCATGGCCTATGTTGTGCTGAACCGCCGCACTGGGAATGCTTTGCTGGCACGTGCAGGTCATGATGCTCCACTCCTTTTCCGCAGGGAAAGCATGACGATCGAATGTCTCAATCCTAAGGGAATGGCAGTCGGCATTGATAGTGGGGGGGTCTTCGACCGGTTCTGCACCGACTTTCCTTTCCGTTTGGAGGGTGGCGATCTGCTGCTTCTCTACACGGACGGATTGACGGAAGCCCTGAATGCATCGGGAGACGAGTTCGGGGTTCAACGGCTTAGCGACGAGCTTCTGGCGAACGCCGAGGATGGCGCTGCCGCGCTGCTCCGCACACTTTCCCGGTCCGTGATCGCCTTTGCCGGCAATGAGTCGCAGCATGACGACATCACTCTGATTGCGCTCCGCAAGCTCTGACGCTTTAATAATCAACCATCGTGAAAAAGAATCCGACACCCGATCCCACAAGCAAACAAGAGGCAACCTCACAGAAAGAGATCCCTGTAGAAAACACCGTGCCCTCGGTGGATTCCGCTCCGATCGCTCCGGAGCCGAACCTTCAGGCCGAGGTCGAGCGCTACCGCGACCAGGCTCTCCGTGCTGCGGCGGATCTGGAGAATTATCGCAAGCGCATGATCCGTGAGAAGGAGGAGGCGATCCGTTTTGCGAATGCGGGCCTGCTAGAGAAGCTCCTACCGATCCTGGATAACTTCGAACTCGGACTCACGGCCGCCAGTGGTGATACGGCCGCCAAGGGTATCGTTGACGGCTTCGCGATGGTCCACCGCCAGCTCGGTGACTTTTTGGTATCCAGCGGGCTTCAGCCCATTGATGCCGTGGGCCAGCCATTTGATCCAAAGCTCCACGAGGCGCTTGGCCACGAGACCGATGCAGCCCAAGCCGATGGAGTTGTCCTCCGTCAACTCCGCCGCGGATACAGGCTTGCCGATAGGTTGATCCGTCCCTCCAGCGTCATCGTCAACAAGCTCGCCTGAGCTCCTCAAGGGGTTTTTCGTCATGGCAAAGAGGTGTTACTACGAGGTATTGCAAGTCACCCGAACCATCGAGTTCGAGGAGATCAAGAAGTCGTACCGCAAACTCGCGGTTAAGCATCACCCGGATAAGAATCCCGGTGATTCTACTGCCGAGGAGCGTTTTCGTGAGATCGCTGAAGCCTACGATATCCTGAGCGATTCGGAGAAACGCGCTGCCTATGACCGATATGGTCACGCTGCCTTCCAAGGCGGCATAGGGGGTGGAGGGGGAGGTGGCATGCACGATCCCTTTGACCTCTTCCGTGAGATGTTCGGAGCTTCGGGAGGCGGAGGCGGGGTTTTCGACCATTTCTTCGGCGGCGGTGGCGGCGCTCAGGAAGGTCGGGGCTCGGATCTGCGCTATGACCTCAGGATCACGCTCGAAGAGGCTTTCAGCGGCTGCGAGAAGGAGATCGAACTCCGCAAGCTCGATGCCTGCGGTGAATGCAGCGGCTCGGGTGCCGCAAAGGGCGCCAAGGTTTCCACTTGTTCCCTCTGCCGGGGACGCGGCCAGGTGGTCGCCTCCAGAGGTTTCTTTCAAGTCGCCCAGCCATGTCCCCAGTGCCATGGGGCAGGACAGACAATCGACAAGCCTTGCAAAAGTTGCCGGGGTGATGGGCGTGCCGAGAAAACCTCGCGCATCAAGCTCACTATTCCGGCCGGCATTGACGAAGGATCACGCCTGCGTTCCTCAGGTGGCGGCGAGGCCGGGAGTCGGGGTGGCGGCACGGGTGACCTCTATGTCGTGATTCATCTGAAGGAGCATTCCATCTTCTCGCGCGACGGCTCCGATCTTCACTGTCGTATGCCCATCCCATTCGTGACCGCTGCGCTGGGTGGTGAGATCGAGGTGCCGACCCTCGCGGGAACCGTGACTATGAAGGTCCCCGCAGGAACGCAGGGGGGGAGTGATTTCCGGGTCAAGGGGCATGGCATGCCCCGTCTCCAGAGCCATGCCAAGGGGGATCTTCACGTTAAGCTTGAAGTCGAGGTGCCGACCAAGCTGGATGATGCTCAGAGGAAGTCGCTCGAGGCCTTCGCCGAACTCTGCGGCGATCATAATACCCCGCTCCACCGCAGCTTTACAGAGCGGTTGAAGGGGCTGTTTTCTTAAGGAACCGCGGTTCCTTAAGACTTGGGTATGGGAAATTGGTGATAGGTAATAGGGGATGACGGGAAGATCTCCGAATTTTTAGCGGAGCAGATTTTTTCAGTTTCCTAGAGCCGATGCCCTAGATCCCATTCCCTATTTCCTATCCCCCACTGGTTGCCACCGGCGCCCGGCCCCCGTGGCCACGGGAGATGCCGGCAGCGATTTTCTCGGCAAGACGCTGACGGACGGAGGGGTTCTGGAGGAGATTGTTCTCCTGCGCATTGGAGACAAACCCCAGCTCGAGCAGTGTGGCCGGACGCAGGTTGTGATGAAGCACGTAGTAACGGGCATATTTCGTCCCGCGACTGTGGGAGCCATAGCAAGTGCCGATCTCGTTGAGGACGTTTCGGGCGAGTGGTGCCGAGCGCGGATTGTAGTAATAGGTCTCGACCCCATTAGCGGCACGACGGGAGGCAGAGTTGAAGTGGATGCTTACGAAGGCGGCATCCGAGTGGGCGTTAGAAATGCCAGTTCGCCCACCCAGCGGGATGAAGACATCGGTGGTGCGCGTCATGACCACATGATAGCCGCGGGCTTCGAGAAGGGGTTTCACGCGTCGGGCCACATCGAGCGTCAGCATCTTCTCGGGGAGTCCCCTGACGGCTTTGGCACCGTTGTCATAGCCTCCGTGACCCGGATCCAGAACCACTGTGTGGAAATTGGAAAGGCTCGCCCCCTCCTCAAAGAGAGCACATCCAGGCAGCAGCAAGAGGGCCAGCAGCGGCAGGCTTCGCAGGGCGCAGAGCATGAAGGCACGTTGGGTCATGATGAAGAGACGAATTTAAGCCACCGATGACCTCACGCAACTTTTTAAGCTCGGATCACGCTCAATAACGGAGAGAAACGAGGTATTTTCTCCTTCATTCCTTCGGCTCTCCGCTATTTTCATTGGGTTCTTCAGTGAGTCAGGGAAGAGGGGCAATAATGAATCTGGAACTCAGGAACTCAGGAAGGGATGGCACTTTCTTCAGGCCTTTCCAAAGAACAGGATTTCTTGGGCAGATTGCAGGATGAAGCGCCCTTCAAGCTAGCTAGAGCGTCAGGCTATCCCTTCAATCCAAGGACCGATTTCACCAGCCTGATGCCTGAGTAGCACGATAGTTTTGCAGCCAGCCAACAGCTCGACAATTTTCAGCCCAGTCGCCCAATGCATCCATCTCCTCTGTGGTGAATCCCCATTTTCCTCTCTCTTTCCTGAGTTCCAGATTTTCCACGCATCTCGGCCTTACGTCCACACCCACTCCAAACAGCGAGGAGCCCTTTTTATCTGCCGGTCGTCCCCGACCAGGCATCTTCAGATCTGATGATCTGCGGACTTCTCGGCCCTTCGGCTTCGAATGACATCGCTTTAGCGAGGCAAGCAAAGCCGCGTTTGCCTTGGCATCTCCTGATGCCTTCGCCCGAAGGGCTGCTTCGCAGGCTATCCAGACTCTTCCCAGAGTCTGTATTCCTCGCGCCTTTTCATACTTCATAATTCATACTTCAACCTTTAGGCTCTCCCGATGCTCGGTAAACGCATCATACCCTGCCTCGACGTCGACGGTGGTCGTGTCGTCAAGGGAACTAAGTTTGAGAATATCCGTGACGCTGGGGATCCAGTCGAGTGCGCGCGTGCTTACGACGCTCAGGGTGCCGACGAGTTAGTCTTTCTCGATATCACCGCCTCACACGAGGGACGCGCC
>CAIXGT010000266.1 GCA_903919105.1 uncultured Spartobacteria bacterium
CCGCAGTGACTATCTTCCTAGCCCTAGCCATCGCCGCTCTCCTCACCCGGATCGCCTTCGCCATCACCGACAGGATCGCACAGGCCCCTTGGCTCGACCTGTTTGTCAGCCTCTTCACCTGGGCACCATGGGTTGCCGGAGTGGTGCTCGACGGGTGGATCGGCATTGCCGGAGCCGTCCTCGCCCAGTTGATCTTCCTCCATGCCTTCTGCTTGGTTCATCGCTTCCTCCGCTCTTTCGGAAAAAAGAAAGGTCGCACCCTCACAGACGCTCAGGGTCGCGTGCTCGGGCCTTTACGCAATCAGATCTGCCTGATGGTCCAGACACCGGCCATTCTTGTCTTCGCCCAGGTCAGGTTGGCGGAGATCCTGCTCTACCCTGCCATTGCGTGGCTTGGAAAACTCCCTACCTACCGCTCCTCCGAATGGGTCAATCTCTCCCGGCACAAATATGACGGCCTGATCGGCTACGATCTACTTTGGTGCTGGTACTGCGACTGGATGACCGGGATTTGGGCACTCGGCAGCGAGATGCTCCGCAATATCGAGTCTTTCTGGTGCCCCATCCGCTTCCGCTCCCCTGTTAAGAACTCTAACACTGCCACCGACTTCCCCGATGTCGCCAAGTGGGCACCTGCCGACGGAACCATGGAGGATGCCGTGCGCGCCTTTGAGTCCCACTATGATGGCAAGAGGAAGAACTCCTGGTGGGGCCATCCGGATCGCAAGTCTGGAAACCAGTAATCTGCTCCGGCAGTGATTTTTCATAGGGTCGAACCGAGTCGCGACTATCTTTCCCTGCGCCTGCTCAGCGACACGGGGCGCTGGGAACTCGGCCTCAGTCCTTATCAGTACGGGGTCCGAATCCGCATGGGACTCACTGGACGCCCACCTTCCGTCATCGACTTCTGTCTTGGTTATGAAACGACTCTCTACTCGCCGGTGCTCATTGCCGTCATGCAGCGATTGGAAGGACTTCCCGAATCAGCCACCGCACACGAGATCGACTCCCTTTTCCCCTGGGCTGGAGCACGCCCCGACCCGGCCATCCACCTTCAGACACTGCTCACTGGGCATAAAAGCCAAAAGACCAACTATGAGAGAGATTGATGGATAAAGGCGAAGAGGTATTAATGCCTCCATGTCGTCGGAACTCTGGAAGAAGTACACGAACACTATTCTTGGAAAAAGCGTTCTTGCCGTGCAATACACCGGAACGAATAGCGCCGAACTCGGAACCATCGGCGGAGTTATCCTGGAAGATGATCATTTTGCCGGCGGGGCACATGGGATCACCGTCAGGCAGGGCGCGGATGAATCCCCTCAGTTCCTTATGATCACTGACTATCTGGTGACGGATGCCGGAAATATCTCCGTCTGGAACCGGGCAAGCTTTGAAAAAAGCCATGCTGCCGAAGATTGATGAAAACTTGGTGGACCGGGAAGGACTCGAACCTTCAACCAATTGATTAAGAGTCAACTGCTCTACCATTGAGCTACCGAGGCAAATGGTGGTGACGAGGCGGAAGTTTTTCAGCAACCACTACGTCAACAAGAAAGCTTATTTTGACAAAATGAAACCAGAGAGCAAGATTTTTCCGCAAAACGGGTTGACGCGATGACCCAGC
>CAIXGT010000267.1 GCA_903919105.1 uncultured Spartobacteria bacterium
CCTGGAATCATGGAGAGACTCACTGGAGAGGAGCCATCGTTTGGCCCCCGAACATCTCTCCGCCTACGGACTCACCTACGAGGAGGATACCGAATTCTTCACAAAGTTGGGACGCGGGGAAATGGCACCTGACGAGGGGTTGGAGGCCGATCAGTTCGAACTGGCCACAGAGCTGCTGGGCAACGCCGGATATGCCCAGTACGAGATTTCCAATTACGCACTTCCTCGGCGGGAATCACAGCACAATTCCGCTTACTGGAGAGGCTCCGACTATATCGGTCTCGGTCCGAGTGCTTTCTCCACCGTGGGATCCAAGCGTTGGCGGAATATCCGTGAAACGGGAATCTACAGCGAGACCACCATGGCGGGTCTCACTGCCGTTGATTTCGAAGAGGAAGTTTCCGAGAGAGTGAAGGCTGGAGAGAGGGCTGCCTTCGGGATGAGGACCAATGACGGCTTACCCTTTTCGGAATCCTTGACGTGGGAGCTGGAACTCAGGGAGGCTGCCGGAGAGGGACTCGTGATATTCAAGGGAGACCGTTGGCTCCTTACGGCCAGAGGACGTCTTCTTGCCGACACGGTAGCGGAGATCTTTGTATGAAAGCCTTCGATGTCATTGTCATCGGGGCGGGTCCGGCCGGCAGCACCTGCGCGACGCTCTGCGCCGAGGCGGGCAATAAGGTACTCCTGCTGGAGGCTTCCCGCTTTCCGAGGGACAAGGTCTGCGGGGATTGCCTGAATCCCGCCGCGTGGCCTGTTCTCGAGCGACTTTTTGTAGCGGAGCGCGTCCGCGCGCTCACTTCGACCACACCGGAAAAGATCCGATTTTCCGTTGCCGGTGGCGGTTCTACGGAAATCCCCACTCCTGAATCCAAGGATAAGGGCAACAACTCTGAATTGGTGGTCAGGCGGCGCGATCTGGATGAGCTTCTGGTTGAGCGTGCTGTCGAAGCTGGAGTCCTTTTCCAAGATGGCTCACCGGTGACCGCATTGCGCAGGGTCTCGGGGCAATGGGAAGTCACCACCTCCACGGGTGATCATCACCTTGGCAAGCGAATCGTCGCGGCCGATGGCCGGAACTCCGTGACGGCCCGCTATCTCGGCATGCACACTTCCAGACGACGCAGGGGAAGGATCGGCCTTCAGGTCCATATCCCCCACCCCACGGGTTATGACAGTGCTTTGGAAATGAGGATTTATCGGCATGGCTACGGTGGCTTGGCGGATCTTGGCAACGGCCTTGCCAATCTTTGTCTGGTAGCCAACGACGGAGAGATGAAGGAACTGCGCAAGGAAGCCGAGATTCATTACGAAATTACTTCTGCCTGCGCCTGGCGGAGCATTACCCCGATTTCGAGAGCAAGCGCGCGCCATGTCGCCCGTGATGGTGTTTTCCTCTGTGGTGATGCAGCGCGTGTCGTCGAGCCCTTTACTGGAGAAGGGATCTCCTTTGCCCTGAGAAGCGGCGCTCTTCTTGCCGATATCCTGAATTTGACAGAATCTGACTCCAC
>CAIXGT010000268.1 GCA_903919105.1 uncultured Spartobacteria bacterium
CAAGTTCCTCTACTACCATCTGAAGGCGGAGAATCTTCCTGCAACAGTCGGTGAGGCGCTTCCCTTCGGAAAAGCGCGGATCGCACGCCCCGGTAGAGACGCGACAATCGTGGCCTACAGCGCCATGGTTCACGAGGCGCTCGCCGCCGCAGAGGAACTCATTCAGGATGGTTATGAAATCGAGGTGGTGGATCTCAGAACGGTCCGTCCGATTGACACGGATACGATCCTTGCCTCCGTTGCCAGGACAGGACGTCTACTTGTCGTCGGGGAGGCATGGCCCTGGGGAGGAGTTGCTGCAGAGGTCATCGCGCGCGTCGCCACCGAGGGCTTTGGTCTCCTGGATGCCCCTCCACAGCGTCTCAATGCGAAGGAGACGCCTGTTCCCTACCATCCCGCCCTCTGGGGAACTCATCGTCCGACGGCCTCCTCTGTGGCCAATTCGCTGAGGCAACTTCTGGAGCTCTAACTTTTATCGCCCACCGCCCACCCGAACCGCAGATTACCATGTTCCCTTCACCCGACTCACCCAAGCTCCTCCCGATCATCATGCCCCAACTTGGCGAATCGATAGCCGAGGCAACCATTGTGAGTGTGACCTTCTCGGTTGGCGAACGTGTGGAGGCTGATAAGGACCTGCTCGAGGTCGAGACCAACAAGGCGGTCATGGGGGTCACAGCTCCCTGTGGCGGCATCCTTCGTGAACTTAGCGCGACTATTGGAGAGAGTTACGCCGTCGGGGCCACGCTCGGCTATCTCGAAATAAGCGATGAGGATGCCGAAAGACTCGGACTTAACGATGCTCCTCCCCCACCGGTGGAAAAGCCAAAAAAGAAAAAAGCTCTCGGCATCTCGGGAGCAGCCGAGGCGGAATCCATCAAGCCTTCCAAAAAAGCTGTGGAACCGACGGTCAGCGGTCTTCCTGTGCCCGCTCACGCCGGAGGGGCAAGCTTCCTTTCCCCGCGTATGAAGGCCCGCATGGCCGAACTGGGTCTTCACGCTGCGGATCTCGCCGGCGTGGCCGGCAGTGGTGCTGGGGGTCGTGTCACGATCGACGATCTGGAGAGGTTCCTGCAGGATCTCGAGAGGAACACCATTTCCCCCGCCTCTTCCATGCGGGTGGCTGTGGCCGATGCCATGCGCCGCAGTTGGACCAGGCCACTTGCGACCGTTGTCCTTCCGATCCAGCTCGATATTCTTCTTGCCCACCGCAAGCTGCAGGCCGTGAAGGCGGGACCGGCTCTCTACGCTCTTCGAGCCCTGGCCATCACTCTTTCAGAAATGCCTACTGTGGCGGGTCGTCTCATCGGTGACCGGGTGA
Source organism: uncultured Spartobacteria bacterium (assembly GCA_903919105.1). Next base: position 1,322 of record CAIXGT010000268.1, read on the forward strand.
TTCACCCGCGCTCTATTGACATCGGATTTGCCGTGGAGGCGGAGGACGGGGTTCTTGTTCCGGTCATCAGACATGCAGACCAATCGCCTCTCGTCGATCTTATCGGACGCTACAACCGCCTGGTCGAACTTGCCCGTGCCCGGCGTCTTCCCGGATCCGACACGGGAGGCTCCATCGCGACGATCACCAACTACGGGGTCTTCGGGCTTACCATGGCAACACCGATTCCTCTGCCAGAGCAGAGTATTTTGCTGGGTATGGGGGCAGGCCGGATTACCCCGTACTGGGATCAGGAAAAGAAGGCGTTTGTTCCCGTTACGGAAGCCCAATTCACCCTCAGCTTCGACCATAGAGTTCTTGATGGAGGCGCCGCGGGAAGACTTCTCCAGCGAGTCTCGAACCTCCTCTCCACCCCGGACGAGTTATAGGCTGTAGTCATGTGTAACGCCCCTTTTTCAGCATAAGAGGAGGGGCCAAAAAAATCTGGCAACTTATGTGAAATCGCGGTGTTACTTTGAGATAATGAAAACACAACGATTGCTCATAGCGCTGCTTCTTGGCTTTTTACCCCTTTTCCTTAAGGCGCAGAATACCAACGTCCCGGACCAAATTCCTCCTCCGCCACCTCCAGGTGGGCATGGTCCGATGACCAATCTCAGTGACACGGAACGGGCCCAGGTTAAAGCTGCCCATGACAAGGCGATCCAGCAGAACCCTGTGCTGGATCAAAAAATAAAGGCGGCCCATCAAGCGATGGAGGAAGCCAAAAAATCCATGCATGACGCGATGATCGCAGTCGACCCGAGCGTCGAGCCTATCCTCGCTAAAATGATGCCTCCGAAATGGGCAGACAAACACGAGAGTGGCCAAAGTGGCCCAAGCAGTCAGGGCGGCGGTGCCTCTCCTTCTACCATCTCTGCTTCAACCAATGCCAATGTTTGGCAACAAGCTGGACGCCATGAACCTGCGGGAATGGCCAATCTTACGGAGAGCGAGCGCCAGCAACTCAAATCCCTCCATGAGCAGGTAAAAAACGATCCTTCCGTCATTGCCGCCAAGGAAGCAAAGCAGAGCGCCACGACTCCCGAGGCAAGACATGCGGCGGAGGAAACCATGCACCAAGCAATGCATGATGCGATGATCAAGGCAGATCCCTCTGTGGGGACCATCCTTGAAAAACTTCACCCAACTGGTGGAACCGGAGGTGGAGGAGCGGGGCAACCACCAGCCTCGCCTTCAGCCATGCCGATGGCTCAGTAAGCTATAATTTCCTCTGTATAAGCGGTTGCTTAGGCCGAGTTCCTTGGAAATCCGACCTCTTTCCCCAACATTGGTTATCCCTGACGCTTAATAACCTCTTTTCCTGAAGATCCTTTGGCGTTGATGGTTCCGTGCTGTGGAGTTGGGGCTGGGATGCCATGATGAAGCATTCTCGTGTAAGGTCCTTCGACGACCTGAGGGAAGTAGAGATCGCGGCGGTTTTCGACTGTGGTGCAACCAATGAGGGAGAGCGCCATGAGGAAAGCAATAACGACAAGGATATTGGGAGGAAGTGTAAGTTGCACGATAGTGGAGCATAATCGTGCGAGCCGATTCCGTGTCAAAGAAATTGCCCCTTCCAAACTTCTTCGCAAGGATCCTATCGCATGCTGCTAGCTTATTATATCCATGA
>CAIXGT010000269.1 GCA_903919105.1 uncultured Spartobacteria bacterium
CAACTTTCTACCCAACGAAACACTCGATGCTGATGTTTGGGAGGACCTTGTTCTCCAAGTTGCTTCGAGCCAGTTTGATCGAGATCAAACTACGGCGCTGCTGCGTAAATTGCTGAGTTCCGTATGAACCGGTTTTTTAGGACTGAAGCCTTCCAATCGCCTCGGTTACATCTTCCAAAGTCACCTTGTCACTGACGAAGGCGGTGCCGAGTTGTTTGGTCAGGACAAAGCGGATGGATCCAGTATCGAATTTCTTATCGCGGCTTAGTGCGGCTAGGATGGAGTCGGTGGGGAGATCAGCGGGAATGGAAGTCGGGAGACCACAGGCAATGATGACGTTCTTCACGCGGTCGGCCTGATCTCCCGGCAGGCCCGCGATGAGGACCGAAAGATCAAGAGCGGCAATCATCCCGATCGCGACGCATTCCCCATGAGAGAGTTTGCCGTAGCCGGCGACGGCCTCGATGGCATGGCCGATAGTATGACCAAAATTCAGTAGGGCCCGCGTCCCCTTGGTCTCGAATTCATCCTCGCCGACGATGCGGGCCTTGATAGCGGCATTCCGTGCAATGAGTGAGCTTAGGTTGCCCGATCGCTCTGGGGGTAGGAGAGCAAGCATGGGCTCATCGGCGATCACGGCATGTTTAATGGCCTCAGCGAGTCCTTCCTGGAAGATTCGTTCCGGAAGAGTGGAAAGGATGGCCGTGTCGGCGATCACCAGCGAGGGCTGGTGGAAGGTGCCGATCAGATTTTTGCCCAGAGGACTGTTTACGCCTGTCTTGCCTCCGATGGAGCTGTCCACTTGGGCGACGACCGTGGTCGGCAACTGGACCACGGGGATACCCCGGTAGTGGATGGAGGCCACGAATCCGGCCAGATCACCCACAACGCCGCCACCGAGCGCAAACACAGCACCCTTTCGATCAAGGCCGAGTTGGATCATTCGATCGCAGAGATCGGAAACAAACGCCATCGACTTAGAGGCTTCACCAGTGGGGATTGTTAGCAGATGCGGCTCAAAGCCGGCACTACGGAGGGATTCGAGTACTCCGGGCGCGTGGAGAGGAGCAACTATCTCATCCGAGATCAAGACGCAGCGGCAGGGCTTCACGACCTTGGCTGCGAGTTCTCCGGCTTGGGAAAGTATTCCAGAACCGATCAGGATATCATAATGTGAGTCCTTTAGAGGTACGGGAACAGTGATCACTGAGGAAGGCATAGAATTCGGGGCTTATAGACTGTTAGACTGTTAGGCTGTTAGGTGCCAGCAAACAGGATAGTTGGTACAAGATCCCAAAAGTCTAAAAGTCCAACAGGCTAAAAGCCCGCGGCGCCCCTACTTCTGGAGCGTGACTGGCGTTCCAAGGGGCGTTACATCATAGAAGATCCTAGCCATTCTGTCGGGCAGGCGGATGCAACCGTGAGAATCCGGAATTCCCGGCAGGAAGCCGGTGTGCATTCCAACGCCCGGAGCAAACTGCATGAACCACGGCATGGAAGAGCCTTGAAAGTGAGTGCCCGGGGGCGGCACATCGACCTTGTAGGTAACGTTTTTGACCACCACAGTGCCAGAGGCGTCGACGAAGTCGCCATAGAGATTGGAGGCATGCTCCTTTTCCTTCTTCTGGACTTTGAAATTACCCACTGGCGAGTCGTGCCCCTCCTTGCCAGTCGAGACTGCGGAGATGCCGACGAGTTTCCCTCCCTTGTAGTAGAAGAGTTTCTGCTCGGGAATGCTGATCACGATATGGGCCGGGCCGCTCGCTGACTCTCCAGCCCAGTAGGAGATCCGGTCGGCCAGAGAGGCCGTGGAGGTTCTTGTGACGATCGAGCCATCGGTGCCGAGGTACTGGGTGGCCGAGGAGTTCAACCGTCCATCATAAGAGGCGCAAGCCCCGAGCATCATCATGGCTATGCAGGCAAGGGCAACCGGAATGTTTCTCATCAGAAAAAGGAATGACATGGGCATTGATATTTATCGGCGTAAACTCCTCCTAGTCAAGTGGAGGGGTTTTGGAAATGTCTCAATCGATGTGAACGGAAGAGGGAATGGGGGCGGGTGTCGGTAGAGGAGAGGGATGCTTTTTCTCACCCTTCTTGGGCATCGGGGTCTGCTGTTCCGGAGTCGGCAGCGGTACGGGCCGGTCGGAGAG
>CAIXGT010000270.1 GCA_903919105.1 uncultured Spartobacteria bacterium
ACATCGGTGAGATTCATCACCCGGCGGACGATAAATCCGCGTTCCTGAAGATGGCGCTGAAGCAGATCTTCGAAAACGTAGGCCCGAAAGTTCCCGATGTGTGCGTAGGCGTAGACCGTAGGCCCGCAGGTGTAGAGCGAAAGAGTCTTCCCCTCTCTCGCACGGGGAGTGATCTCCTCAAGGCTCCGGGAAAGCGTGTTGAGTATCTGCACGATTAATTTTAAGGGCTATTCGGAGGGAGTCTCTACAGATGCGGTCGCCATCGCCGCGATCCCTTCGCCGCGTCCCAAAAATCCTAGGCACTCGTTTGTGGTCGCCTTGACGCCAACGCGCGAGGCATCCAGCCCGAGTGATTCGGCGATGCGCTCTCTCATCTGCTGAACATAAGGGCCGATCTTTGGTTCCTCTGCGACCAGCGTGGAGTCGACGTTGATGATTGTCGCTCCTGCCTCGACTAGGATCACGGCGACACGCCGTAGAATTTCCAGACTGGAGATACCGCGAAGGGATGGATCGGTGTTCGGAAAGTAATGCCCGATGTCCTGCAGGCCCGCCGCCCCAAGCAGAGCGTCGGCGATCGCGTGACAGAGGACGTCAGCATCAGAGTGACCCGAGAGAGTAAGTCCCTGTGGATGCCGAAGCGTCACGCCTCCAAGCACAAGAAGTCGCTCCGGCTCTAACTGCTCTAGCCGATGAACATCATAGCCGATGCCGCTGCGGGTGATTCTAAATTTGGGCATTGGTAGATAGGTTCTAGGTGATTGGTAATAAAAAGACGGCCTGTGCCGAGACTCCTCGGAACCAAACAGTTGATATCTTGCTCTCTATTTTTCCTGAGTTTCTGAGTTCCAGATAAAATTGGTCGGATTAGAGATGGTCGAACGGGATTCCTCCGCCACAGGCAACACAGGAGTATTTGTCAGGGATGGTGTCATGGGGCCTCAGGTCGACCTTGCCGCCGGCAAGCTCGACCATGAGCATTCCTGCCGCGATATCCCAGAGACTGATCTGACTCTCGATGTATGCGTCGAGACGGCCACTAGCCACATAAGCGATGTCGAGCGCGGCGCTTCCCATCATACGGGTCTTGCGCGCGGAGCGCATCATCTCTCCCAGAATCGGGAGTCCCTTCTCGATGGCGGCTTCGGTCTTCGAGACCCCCACGGCGACGATCGCATCGGAGAGCTTGGTGCGACTGCTTACCCGGATCGGGCGGCCATTAAGAGTAACGCGTCCCGTGGAACGCAATGCGACCCAAAGCTCATCGGTCATTGGCTGATAGATCACCCCGGTGGTGAGTACCCCGTTGTGACGATGCGCGATGGAGACCGCAAAATGCGGAATGCCGTAAAAGAAATTCACCGTGCCGTCGATCGGATCGATGATCCACTGATCCGCGGCCGTCTGGTCCCCGCGGATGCCCTCCTCTCCGTAGATCGCATGGTCGGGAAAGGCCTCCAGAATAAGCGACTCGATCAGCGCCTGAGAGCGGCGGTCTAGCTCGAGCTTGATGTCGTGGGCCTCGGCCGAATCCACATTGAGTTCTTTCTCGAAGTGTCCCCGGATCATTCCTCCGGCTGCAAGGGCCGCATCCCGTGCGGTCGTGAGTATCAGTTCGTCCATCTAGAATTCAGTAGCGGAGTAAGCGGATGGATGAAACCTGAAACTTGATACCTGAAGAAATAGCGCCTTCGTGATGAAGGCGAATCGACTCTTCGATTCCCGCTTTTGAAAACACCAGTGGCCATGTGATAAAAAAATTGGGGGAAGCGTTTGTGGCGCTTCCCCCAAGTTCTAGCTCGTCGCCGAAAGGATGTTCCGGCGGGAGGGACTTACTTCTTTTTTGCGACGGCCTTCTTGACGGCTTTCTTTGCAGGAGCCTTCTTCGCAACGGCCTTCTTCACCACCTTCTTGGCGGGGGCCTTCTTTGCAACGGCCTTCTTCACCACCTTCTTGGCGGGGGCCTTCTTTACAACTTTCTTAGCGGGTGCTTTTTTCTTAATGGGCATTTCAATCCACCTCCTTTGTTCCGCATGCGCGGCGTATGTGAAAAGTTTGTGAATAAGTCACTGCTGAATGTGAATAAGTCGCCCGTTGATATGCGTCAACGGATTTTGTGAAAAAGTTTCGCCCCATTTTCCTCACCCTCGTGAGGAAAGTCTCATCACTTACTTAGCCGCGAGAATTTTCTCCGCGTCTGCGATGATCTCCGACACCTCGGCCAGTCTTCCAAGCCCTTCGTAACCGCATGCCAGCATGCCTTCCGCCGGCCCGACAAATGAGGCTCCGCGTGTGAGGAGTATCTCCACATTCATCATGGTCGCGGGATGCTCCCACATCTTTCCGTTCATCGCCGGCGCGATGAGAAGGGGCGCGCGAGTGGCAAGTGCGACCGATCCCAGCGCATCATCCGAAAATCCGTGAGCGAGTCGCGCGATTGTGTTCGCACTCGCAGGAGCAATCATCAGGAGATCCGCGCGATCAGCCAACTCGATGTGGCCCGGCTTCCAGGCTCCTGAATTTTCCTCGGAGAGATCGCACAACACGGGATTGCGCGAGAGCGTAGCGAGCGTAAGAGGTGTGATGAATTCGGTGGCCCGGCGCGTCATCACGACGAAGACATCGTGGCCCGCCTTGCGGAGTTGGCTGACAATCTCCGCTGCCTTGTACGCAGCGATCGATCCGGTCACACCCAGGACGATCGTTGTTCCCCGGCCGTTAGGTGATTCTTTCCCTGAGTTTTCCATCGTCTCCATAATGGTCAGCCTACGTTTTCCGTGACGACGGACATGCGGCGGCTGAGGTAACGCTCGGCGCGCATGACAGCCCGGAATTTCTCGATGTTCTCCTCCATCGAGCCGCTGATGATCGTGTAGCGGTAATCGCGCCAGCATTCCATCTCGCGGGCGGCGTTACTCATCCGGACCTCGACCTGCTCGGCCGTCTCTGTGCCACGGCGCATGAGACGCCGGCGGAGCTCGTCGAGATCAGGCGGCATGATGAAGACATCGGCGAGGGCCTCTAGAATGATCGGATCGCCGCAGGCGCGGATATTGTCGACGCCGTGGGTGTCGATGTCGAGAAGCACGTCGATGCCGTTCTTTAGGTTTTCGAGCACGGGTCCCTTCAGCGTGCCGTAGTGGTTGCCGTGCACCTCGGCATGCTCCAGAAATTCTCTCGCATCGAGCCGACGCGTGAATTCCTCACGGGAGAGAAAATGGTAATCTTCTCCGTCGATTTCCCCGGTCCGGGGTGATCGGGTCGTGCAGGAGACTGACCAGACGAAGTCGGGCTTCTGCCGCAGCGTGGTGCAGAGTGTCGTCTTCCCGGCGCCTGAGGGCGCGGAAATCACGAAGAGGATGCCGGAGCGCCGAAAGTGATGGGATGGATTATTCACGCGGATTACTCGAGATTGGCGACTTGTTCGCGGATCCTATCAAGTTCCGCCTTGGATTGCACGACCCGTTGGGAGATGGCTGCATCCCCGGCCTTGTTTCCGAGCGTATTGAATTCGCGGAACATCTCTTGGGCCAGATAGTCGAGCGTCCTTCCCGCCTGTCCGTCACCTGACAATGATTCTCTGCATTGAGCAAAATGACTCTCCAGCCGGGTCAACTCCTCGGTGATGTCGCTCCGCTCGGCCATGAATGCCAGTTCCCGGGCGAGCGCGGGATCATTCGCTGGTAAAGGAAGTCCTAACTCTTCCAAGCGGGCCTTCAAATGATCGCGCCTCTGTCGAAGCACAGTGGGGACGCGTGTTCGGATGGCCTTGGCCGCTGACTCAAGCAACTTGATGCGCTTGAGCAAGTCTGTGACGAGGTGCGCGCCCTCCTTCTTTCTCATCACGATCATCCGATCCAGCGCCGCGGTGAGCGCCGTCTGCAGTGCAGGCCAGAGAGTATCTGTGTCCAGTGGATCCTCCGTGCCGTTTCTCATCACGCCGGGGGATCGAAGCAATAGCTCTAGAGAGATCTGCCCGGGTAGGGCCAGCTCCGCCTGCAGGGCCTGAAGCTCCTGGAGTGTGCGTCGTGCGGCTTGCTTGTCGACCACGCCCTGCGCGTTATCCGGACCCGCTGCATTCTCTAGCAGGACCGTTACATTGATCCGTCCACGGCCGATTCTTTTCTGAATCACTTCACGTAGCTTTGGTTCAAGCGTCGCAAGCGGCTTCGGTAGCGAGATGGCAATCTCGATCCCTTTCCGGTTTACGGAGCCGCACTCCACCGCGAGTCTCCATCCTTCCGCCTGGGCAATACCCCGGCCATGTCCAGTCATGCTTTCCATAATTTTTATTGTTGAGCAGTTCCTCCCAAAGAAAAGCTCCAGATCCAAGGTGCTCCGTAAAAACCGAGGGCGCCTGGTTCGTAGTTTCCCAAACGCGAAGTCACCCATCCAGCGGCTGGAAGAGGAAACAGTAGGTTTTGTCGGCACCACGATATTTTCTGCAACAAGAGACTCTTCATCTGTTCAGGGCGGCTTGCCATGGTCATCAGGAGGCCCGGGGCGCTAACCCCCTGCACACCTTCAAAAGCTATCGTCGGAGCGGGGAGGACGCCGCCCAAGGAAAGGATGCAGAAGCCCTCTTTGGTCAGTCCATAAGCATTATCTCCCGAAAGCGTGCCCCGCGAAGCCTCCAGCACTATGCGAGCTTGTGGCACGACGAAGGTGCTGCAGGGAAGGCTAAGTTCTACATTCTTCCCCTCGATCTTTCCTGAAAATGAGGGGGAAAGAGCCGCCCCACCTGCATGCACATCAACGGATATACTGGTGTCCGAGGGTGAATCCAAACTCACCAACCCGTCCGTCTTGAGTGCGACGTCGATTTGCAGATTTTTCTGGTCGTTTTCTTTTTCTTGATCCTGGGTAACTGCGTCCGCTTTGGAGAAAAGATTGCAAGCGGGCGGAGCAAAGGCTGGCGTTAAGTTTGCCCGCAGCACGCCTGCGAGGCTATGCAGCCTCAGCGATCCGCTCAAAACAGGAGGTCGAATGCCTGTACGACTTAGCACCAGATCCGAATCTGCAAGGGCATCAATGCCGCCACCTAGCGGCACCGGCAGATCGTTTCCCATCAACCGAAGCGTTCCTTTCCAGGGGAGGTTTCCCCAATCGAGAAATCCGGAAAGTATCACCGGCTTGTCGTGGTAGACCGCCCTACCCGGACCGAATGCCGCCTTCGTCGTGGCAAGCGTCATCGGCAAGTACAGGTGCTCAAGATTTTGCGCACCGATGAGATGTCCTTCCTCGGCTTCAAGCAGAAGGCTTCCTTCGGATATCGGCTGTTTCCATGTTCCGGAGAGATGCATGTTCCCATCCAGGCGAGTCTTCTTAAGCGGCCATTCTTCCAGGCTCACGAGGCTGGCCCACCCGTCCAGAGGGACGTGTTGCAAGGATGCGGATCCTCGGATTGGCTGATCGATATCCGCCAGGCGAAGGATTCCTTGCTCCTTGACCAAGGAAAGCGGCGTCTCCAACTCCACGGCCAATGGTGAAGAGGATGCCGGTTCCTGAAGGAGCTTCGCCTTGGCTCTCCCTTCCCCGGCTTCCAAGGAGAGGGAAAGATCCGCGGTCGGCCCGCCCTGCTTGGGTGAAAAATGGCGGATGCCCATTGCGGCATGCACGTCTGGTCTTGCTGGAGTGCCTGTTGCGGAGATCGATCCCTCAAGGCTTCCTACAAAAGGAATTTCCTGGCCAAACAATCCTGCAATTTCCTCGGCCTTGATTCCCTGAAGGGAGAGGTTGATCCCGAGCGGCCCGTCCATCGCGATGGTTTTGAGCGCGTCGCCGCTCTGCCAAAATTCCAGCGCATTGAACGGAAGCGACAGTTCGCCTTTCACAAGAGGTGCCTGTTTACCAGCGCGGGTCGCCACAATGTCCGTGGCCCGGAAGGCGTTGGTTGTCGCTGAAAGTTTCATGGCTAGTGACAAGTCCTCCTGCTTGAAATCAGCTTTGGAGAGTTCCACTTTCCCCGGTGCGTAATTTCCCTCGAAGTTACCGGACATGCCGGTGGTCGTCCACTTGCTCACCCATCCGTTAACCTGGGTCTGGAACGATCCGTTGTGAACTTCTGTGGATCCCTCTCCCTGCCAGTGAAATTTCACTCCGCCGCCTCCGATGACGGTGGCGGTGGTAATTCCTACCTGGGAAAGACGCTTTGTAAGGTCGTGGACATCGGCTTCCGCCTCGGCTTTATAAGCATGGGGGCGGCTATTAGCGACGTTACCGCTTAGATACAGGTGATCTCGTCCGCTCCATGCCTCTAGGGAGGTCAGCCGGGTATGATCACCGGCGAAGATCACGCATCCTTTCAGCCAGTCCAATGGCAATTTACGGATAGTCATGCCAGTGCCGGTGACATTGCAGTATCCTTCTGCCTTGTTCTCTGACCCTTGTACCTCTCCCTCCAGAGCCATTCCTCCACCCAGTTGGGCAAACTGGGGGCCAACCAGTCCAGCCAGCGCACTGGCATCCTCAAGCTCAGCATGAAAGCTCGCGATAAAAGGCGCACGGAGCGCCGCATGCCAATCTGCTGGGAGATGGCTTTGTCCCGATGCCGTCACTTCATTCTCCTGTTGTTGGAGATGGAGTTCAGAAAGGGTGAGGTTGCGCCCCGTAAGTGTCGTGGCTAACCGGAGCGACTCCCAACCCTTTCCTTCCCAATGGAAGTCGCGGGCGATGAGGAGTAATGAGCTGTCGGCATCCACCGGGTTTGCGGGATCGCCACGGAACGTAAAACGCGCCTGGCTGATGACACCGGTCGCCTTTTTTTCATCTTTCATCCATTCATGGAAGGCCTCCAGCGCCAAACCTTCACCCACCAGCGTCAGCTCGAGATGTTTGGAATTCATCGACGTCCCCATGCTACCGTCACCCCTCAGAATGCCATGGCCGACCGTTCCCCTGGTGCCGAAGTCGACCCCTCCGGCCTCCGGTCGAAGAGACGACTCCTTAAGGAGGAACTCGTGGCCCAGATTCAGCTCACCCAAATGAAGTACGCCACCCTCCCAAACAGCGGGGGCAGAAGCTTTGGGCAGAACTCGGTGCCAAGTATCGAGATCCAGCGCACCATCGGCATAAGAAATACTGCCGGCCCATCGGTCTGGCAAACGAAGCGTCAGGCCATTCAATGCCAGCCGGTGATGATTTCCTATCATGACCAGGTCCGTGGACCCCAATGTGCAGGAAGAGGAGGGAAGAAAGAGGGCGGGGCGCAAATAGGACTGTATGCTCCACAGCGGATGCTTCATGAGCGACGTTGAGGAGCGTGTGCTCGATCGGGTATCCAGCAGCGCCTTGGTCTTGCCAACCATTATCTCCCTTACCAACCTATGCGGCTCCACAGCGGAGAAATGAAGCAGTTGCTTTATTGAGACAAGGCGCACCCAAACCCATTCGCTCTTGAGACTGCTTCGGTGATCAGGGGAGCCAAATAGCCATGTCACGCCCCGGGCTTGGATCCAGCCTTTCTCTGCGAGCGCGAGCTGATCGATGTGCAACTCCCCGCCACTTCCCCAGGCAGCAAGCCCAAGACCACCCCGTAACACTCCGCAGAATACCGGCTTGAAGAAAAGCCAGGTCGCCACCGCTAATGCCAGCAAGCCCAGCGTTCTCCATGCCGTAGGTGTTCCGGACATGGCGGGAGGGTGTTCCGGATCCTCGGTGTTTTTGTAACGGGGCGGCATGAGGGATCGATGCGTTGGAAGCGAAGTATGCCTGCTCTCGGCGTACTTGGCCCGTGAAAATAATACGGGACCGCGTTCTCGTATCTAAAAGATACAGGCCGCCGCACCATATGGTACGACGGCCTGTTGTTCCCCCCAGAACAATCTTTCGATAAGTTCAACTTATAGGGTTTTCTCTCCCGTGCAAGTTCTTTTTAAAAGAAATATCGGTTTTTCCCTACGCTGCCTTTGTTTTCAACAACCTCCCCTCTCTCTAGAGTATGTTTGATTTATTCTGCCGCTCTGAAAAAGGGTGACGAGGAGAGAATCCATATGGAACTCAGGAACTCAGGAATTGCTTGGCTGGCCGTTGCTTCACATCCGTTGCATCAGGAAAAATTAGGTTGGAGAAGCGTGGGCCTGCTTTGAGAGAACCGGGAACTCTCGCTCTTTGCATCTAGGTAGACAGTCTCTGCAGAGAGATCGTCTTCCTCCTTGGCATTACTTTCCACCCAATTGACGGATTGGTTCTGCATTTCCCTTCCTGAGTTCCTGAGTTCCATATTAATCATGCAGTCACCGCATCTCCCAGAAGGGAGGGAAGCCCTCACATGTGCTCCTCATGTCCCTCTATCACCTCTCTTTTATCATTCCATTCTGAGCGCGGAAGCTGGTGGTATGGTTGAAGCTCGGAGTGCTGGAATAAATCCAGCCACCAGTGCGGCAGCCGTCATCCATAACGGGACCAGCGCGATGTCGCGCCATGGGTAGGCAAGATCAATGCTCCATCCGAAAAAGGCCTTGTTGATCACCCAAGTCAGAACCAAAGCCAGGGCTGCCCCACTCACGATCCCCACCAGACTGGCCAACAATCCAATCAGTGAGGCCTCTGCAAGTATCACTCGCACAATCTGCCCTCGGGAGGCACCGATGGCCTTGAGCACGCCCAGCTCACGAGTCCTCTCCATGACCAAGATGCCGAGGGTAAGCATTACCCCGCCGACCGCGACGGCTATCGAAATGGTTTTGAGCACAGCCGTCACCGCAAAGGTCTGGTTGAAGATCTCGATAATACGGGCCTTCAAGGCATGGTTGCTGTAGCAGATGAAAGCCTCCTTGCCACCGAAGGCAGAGAAAAAAGCCGTGCTGGCCTCTTCCCGGATCGTGTCGGATGTTCCAGGCGCAAACTCGATCGCCAGAGAGTGCACCCCTTGGGCACCCCAGACCTTAGAAAAATAATCGGCACCGATCATCGCAATGCCTCGGTCGCGAGTGTAATCGCGATAGAGATCGATCACAGAAAGTGCGAGTGGCCCCTTGGGTCCGGAAAGAACCAGCTTATCTCCAGGTCCGAGTTTCAGCCTGCGTCCCAGACTCTCAGAAAGAGCGATACCCTCACCCCTTTCCAAGGCCCTTGTTTTCTGGGCAACCTTGCCATGCAGAAAGTCAATGGAGCCGCGCGCTGGTCCCGAGACTACACCGAGCGTTACCTGCTCTCCCTTGTCGCTCCGGGCCTCCACTTCGCGAAACGTTCCCACGGCTGAAACACTCGGCCGTTTCCTCCACCAGTCGGCCGCCGTTTCGGGCATCGTGTGCTCTAGCCCCAGCAGCTCGTTGGCCGCAGGTGCAATAAAAAGATCCGCCGTCAACGTTCGCCCCGTCCAAGCAATCACACTTCCACGAAAGGAATGAATCATTACGCTGATGCCCACCGTCATCGCGGCTGCGGCGGCTAGCGCGGCGATTGTGGGCGCCGTCCGGTGCAGAGATCGCATGGTCTGCTCTAGAGCGATCCTTAAGATGGCCCCTCGCGTCCAGAGAGGCCGAGCCAAGAGCCGCCTTAACAGCCCCGCCGACGCAAGCGCCACCATCGGAACCATCAGCGAAAAACCTGCCAGAACAAAAAACGCGGCGCCGAATCCGAGCAGTGCCACTCCCCCGAACAGTGCCCCGAGTGAGCAGAGAAATCCCAGCAAAAGAACCCCCAATCCGCAGAATGCCAGCGGTCGGGCGGGCATGGGAAAGATCTCCGGCGCTGTTCCCGGATGGAGGACCTTCGTGGGATCGACCGCTGCTGCCTGGCGGGCGGGTATCCAAGCGGCTACCAAGGAGGCCAAGACTCCAGCGACTATACCGGCGAGGGCTTCCAGCGGGGATGGCCATCCGCCGTGCGCATCGACCGGAAGATAAAGGGCCGTCACTGTCTGAGCCACTGGCGCGGCAAGAATGCCGGCAATAAGCGGCGAGATCAGGACACCGAGGACGGACCCGATCAGTCCGCTGATCGCTGCTTCCACTAGCACCATGCCAAGGATTATTGGCCTATCTGTCCCCAGGGCCCGGAGGATCCCAAGCGAAACACGGCGCCGGACCACAGAAGCAGCGGCCGAGTTGCCGACAAAAAACATTCCGACCATCAAGGAAACAAGGCTCAGGGCCGTCAGGTTGAGCCGAAAGGCCGCGAGCATAATGTCGACTTGCTGGGTTCGCCGTGCCGGGGGTTGCACGGTCACATCCGCAGGTAGAAGTCGCTGCAACCGGTTGATGACATCCTGCTTCTCCCCGGGGTTACGAAGCTTGATCAAGATGGCGCTAAGGTAGCCCGGCTCTCCCACCCACTCCTGGGCAGTCGCTAGATCCAGTGCCGCAACCCCCCCTCGCCCTTCTGCCGAGGCGTCATCCGTACGAATCACCTGACTCATGATCAGCTGCCGTGGTGGCCCAGCACCTTGGAGACGGATCGAATCGCCCCGCTTGAGATGGTGCCGTCCGGGAAAATCTCTCAGCACAGCAACAGCTGACTCCTCTCCAAGCCACTCCCCGAGGTTGCCCGCACCTTCTTTACTAGCCTCTTTTCCAGCGACTTGGGTTTGATTTAAAGTTTGGTCTCCGAAGGATGGGTTGAGGGAGAGCAATCCTGTGGCTGTGAAAGGATCAATGCCGACGAGGTGGAGCGACTCGCCCGGATAGTCTGGTAGCGTCACCATCGCCTCAACAAGCGGTGTCGCCGCCTTCACGCCGGGCGTATTCATCACCCCGGGCAGCACGGATTCGGGGATTCGTCCCCGGATTTCCAGATCAGCGTGTCCTGTGATCATCGCGAACACCCGGTGAAAGCTCTCGACGGCTCCGCGGTTGGCGATCGTGATCGCGAGGAAGACGGCTACACCGAGTGCGATACTCAAGATACTGAGCATCGCGCCGCGCGGGTTAAGCAAGAGGGGGCGAATGCTTCCTCTCCAGAAGACGCTTTTTTGTAGGTGCCAGTTCATCAGTTGTTTTCCCCCGCGAGGGCCGCTGCTCTGCGGAGGCGTCGTTCGAGACGCATGAGCTGATTGTGGTCCTCAAGTTTTCCTCCCTCCTTGGTGCGGAGATAAAAGACATCCAGGGCGGCCTTTTGCTCGGTGGCGATGCGCGCGGCCTCGATCGTTATACCGCCGTGAGAGATTGCCCGCAGTAAATGGTAGAGGAGTCCCATGCGGTCGGGGGCTTGGACTTCGATAATCGTGCAGGAGGGATGGGCCTTGTTGTTGACCACGACCCAACCGGGCAATTCCTCCCCTTCATTTCTCTTCGATCCGTCCGTCAGCATAACGTGTTTTTGGTTGGGAACAGCAACCAGCTTGTTACCGGGGGCCATGAGCGATTCTCCGAGTTTTTGTTCGAACAGCCTGCGCTCCCTTTCCCTCGGTAGTGGTTCGTTGCGATGATTGGTGACCTTGAAAAGATCGAGCGCGAGGTTGTCGCTGCGCGTAAAGATGTCGGCGCCGAGCACGTTGATCCCCGCCTCCAAGAACGCGGCAGCAATTCTCTCCAGCAGGCGCTCCCGATCCCACCCGCAGACAAGAACTTCGGCGTATCCTGATTCTGGATGGTCCACCCACTCGATGACGGGGCAGAGGTTAGGCCCTTCGGTGTTCAAACCCTTCTCGAAGAAGCGCCTAAAAAGCAGGATGTGACGATAGACTTCCGCGGCATCCTTCGTAAGGAAGTAGCGGTCCGGCATGCCCTGCATCTGCGCGGAAGTCTCTTCTTCAAACCAGTCCGGCAATGCAGCGGCGACCTTCTGTCGCAGCTCTTCCCGTCGCAGTCGCTGCTCTTCGCGGAATCCGGCGCTGTTGGTGAGTAATCCGCGGGTCTTGTGGTACAGGCACCAGACCATCTGTTCCTTCCAGTCGCTCCACCCCGCGTCGCTCGTCCCCATGCCGTCGGCGAGCGTGATCACCATAAGCGCATCGAGCGTAACGGGATCCCGGATGATTTCGGAGAATTCCTCCACCGTCGCAGGGTCATCGACATTCCTGCTACGCGCGGTTCCACTCATTTCCCCGTGGTTGTCAACGAGCGCAATCAGCATTTTCTTCCTCGCCGGGTTGAGCTGAAGCCTTCTGGCCACCCGTTGGGCTGCCACGGCGCTGGCCTCCTCATGATGTTGGGTGTTGGCGGCTTTGCCTGTATCATGAAGCAGCATGGCCAGGTAGAGGACGGCGGGATCCTCGAAGTTCCGGAAGAGTTCTCGGTAACGGACTAGCTTCTCCTCCTTGGTTAATAGTAGGGCATCGATCTTGTCGATGCAGAGCAGTGTGTGCTCGTCGGCTGTGTACCGGTGAAAGAACTCATGCTGCACGAGGCAGGTAAGGGGTTCGAACTCAGGCAGGTATTTGCCCAGGAAGCCGAGATTATGCATGAGTCGCAGGATGCGGCCGACCTCCCCCTTCCTCGAGAGGATCGAAAGGAAGATACCTCGGTTCTCCTTGTTGTACTGAAAGGTGCGGTCCACGAGTTTGAGCCTACGTTTCACTAGATCCTCCAGCTCTGCAGAGAAATGCACGTTGCGGGTTTGCGCGATCTGGAAGGCCCTCATAAGGCGCGACGGATCATGGTTAAAAATATCCCTGGCTTTTGGAAAGAGTTCCCCGTTCCGGATCTCCATTTCGTCCACGCTCGCATGTTTACCGAGGAGCTTGCTCAGTAGGTTCATGCGGTTTCCTTGTTGCTCGCGAATACGCCCGAGAGCTAGCGAGCTAATGAGGTGAACCGCGCGCGTATGGCTGTAATAATCCCTCATGAATGCCTCGCAGCGGCGGAGGATGTTTTTCTCCGGGTAGCCCAAGGCTGTTGCGACCTTTCCTTGGAGCTGCAGGGTTAGCTGCTCTGAGGCTCGTCCTGTCTGGTAGTGCATTTCCGTGCGTACCCGAAGCAGAAAGTCGTGGGCTTCTTCCAACGTCTTGCGCTCTTTCTCTCGCAGGATTTTCTCCTCCACGAGCTTTTTCGTTGTGTAGGCACCGGAATGGAACATCCCAGTCCAAAGAAGATTCTGATAGTCGCGGAGGCCCCCGCATCCCGACTTGATATTCGGCTCCTGCATGAACACGCTTGTCCCGTACTTTGCCCGGAGGTCCTTGAGATTATCTATCCGGAAGGCGATGTAATCCTTCTCCTTACCCTTGACGCAGACCGTCTCGAATTGACTCCTAAATTCCTGAAATAATTTTTTGTCGCCTGCTAGCCAGCGGCTTTCCAGCATCGCTGTCTTGGTCATCATGTCGGTGTTTGCCTGACTCAAGGCTCCCTGTACCGACCGCGTTGCGTGACCCACCTTGAAACCGAGGTCCCAAAGCGCCATGAGACAGGTTGAGATGATCCTCTCCATTGCCTCGGTCGGCTTGTTCCCCGCATGAAGAAACGTGATGTCCACGTCGCTGAAGGGATTCAATTCCCTCCTCCCGTACCCGCCGAACGCACTCACTAGAAATCCAGGGAGTTCTTTTTCTCCTAGTTCCTTGCCGGTCGCGAATCGAAAAATCTCCCTTATGAGGATATCCACGATCTCGGTCCTACGTCCTGCAATTTCTTTTCCTCCGCCTCCGCCTTTGTGCCAGATCTTCAGCCTGTGCTCTTCCTTTTTAAGTAGGGATTGAAGCTTGGATGTCGGGAGTTCCTTTTCCCCTTCAAGCACATCCGTAAGCTTTCGCGCGACTTCCTCTTGAATGCGCGCGCGGTGTTCCGAGAGCGGGATGATGCCTTCCATAGAGTGTTCCTTCGTCAGTGCGTTGTAATGACGATTTCGACGCGTCTGTTGAGCTGTTGTTCTACGACGCTCCCCGTCGCTGGTGCCAGGAGATGTCTTTTTCCGAGCCCTGCCGTTGTGATCTGATGCGTATCCAATCCGGCGTTCTGAAGAAGCCAGGTTTTTACTGCCTCCGCTCTCCGAAGACTCAGCTGATCGTTGTAGGACTCACTTCCAAAGGAATCGGTGTGACCCTCGATGCGAAAGACTGCCTGAGCATTTCTCTTGATCAGTGCACCAAGTTTTAAAAGCGCTTGGGATGCTTCTTTTCTCAATGTGTCGGAGTCATATTCGAACAATAGATCTGTCGGCATCAGTATGGGTGCCGTTTTCTGGGAAAGGGATGCTGTGCCAGCTAGCAGATCGTCAAGGTTACTGAAGTCGGTTCCTCTACCTGCACCAGTCGGTTGGCCTGCTTTTGTGCCGGTTCCGAAAATCCCGTCCTCTTTCAATGGCAAGAGTGATGGTTGATTTGGTTTGTTTCCAGGCTCCAGCGCCATTGGAGGAAGAGGCGCCGTACTGGGAAGAGCGTTCACAGCGAGTGTTTCTGTACCCAGGAGTTTTTCACCTTTTTCGAAAGGATGCTTATCCACACTCTCCGCCGGAAGAATTTCCTTGGGTTGTTGCATGACCTGTGGCTTGTCCTTTGTGGTGGTCTTTCCGTCAGTCACGGGGAGATCCTTGGAAATCACGACTTCTACATGCTGTTCCTTTTTCTCATTTCTTGGTTCTAAATCACCGAGTGTTTTTGGATCGATCTCCACG
>CAIXGT010000271.1 GCA_903919105.1 uncultured Spartobacteria bacterium
GAACTTTCCCCGCATCCTGTTCGAGCGTTTTGACAGCATTTGTAGACGTCATGTTGGTCGCGGACTGCTCCTTGATGCCCAAGAGTTTCATTCCCTGTTGGATCCCCTCCTTGACTACTCCTTCAGCGCGGGCGGTGAAGAGCGTGGCGAGTCGCGGGGAGAGATCATCCGTGGGATGGGAAAGGCTCCCGCCGACGATCATCGGGGTCCAAATGTAGCCGTCATGCTCGTTCAGACCGAGGACCTCGCGGGCAAAGGGGATCATGTCGACAATCCTCTTGGTGATGCCGACCTGAAAAGATCCCTTGAGTGATCCATCCCGCCCCACCTCTGCATCTCCAGTGAGAGTCAGCAGACCTTTGGATTCGAGAACCACGTTGCGCCATACGGTCTGTTCGGAATTCCCCGAGAAAGTGGCGTGGGCCTCTTGAATAGGAAGATGCCTGAATTGGTCTATGGCCGTGAAGAACGCCAACTTCTCCAACACCGGAATCTGCGAGAGAGTGACGTCGTGCACGCTGACATCACCAGAGATGGCATGGATCCCGTCACGCCCCCATGTGGTCTCGCCCTGCCCCTCCAGAGAGCCCAGTACCTTCCCCTTCAGCGAAGGCAGAAGAGAGGTCAATTCGACCTTCTCCCAATGACCTTTCAACCATGACTCGCTTCCATTGCTTGGAAAGTTTCCTTCCAGCCGCAGGGTGCCGTTTTGAATCGAGAGATCCGCGCCGGTGAGGTCGAGCCCTTCCTTGGAGAGACGGCCTCGGATCGTGTTGATCCCGATCTTCAGGTCAGGAAATCGCTCACTGACCAATCGCCCTCCATGGGCCGTAAAGCGGATCTGTTCTCCCTCTGGCACCGATTCCAAGGTAGTTCCCAGAATGTCAAATGACCCTCCCTTAGGTTGCTCGATCAGCACGTCTGTGGAGGAACTCTTGATCCTCTCAATCACGAACTTCGCGGGCAGCCATTTAGGTAGTGAGTCGGCCCTCTCCGCAACTGTACGGACAGGCTCGTTTTTGAACTCCGTGACGGGACCGAGATGGATCATGGTCCGGTCCAGAGCAATCTCCTCAACAACGAGGCTGGCCTGAAGAAGAGCTGAAGGACGCAGTCGTGCACGCAGGCCACTCGACTCGATGCTCTTCAGCGCGGTTTTGGGGGATCCAAGCGCCCGGAGGCTCCCCGACGTAAGAGCCGTCCAAGCCCAGTGGACAGGGGCCAACTCCGCCTTCGCGTGAAGCTTCTCGGTCGTCTTCTGTTCCACCAGTAAACGAAACTCCCCTCCCTCTAGCCACCGCGTAAGAAGCACCAGCACGATGGCTAACACGATCCAAACCAAGTTCAATGGGACGATCCAGTAAAGATGTCGAAATCGGTGACGGGATTTTACCATTTCTTTAACTCCCGGATGCCGAGCGTTCATTCAGGCTGTCGCAGACCGGGCAGCGGAGAAGGTCGGCGGTCGATCCATCGGTGTATCGCGAACCGCAGATTCTGCAAAAAACGCGGCTCTGGGAGATAATGTTGGCATGGCGTTTGCGAATAATTTCGTAGCCTATCCAGAGGATCAAAACAACCGCCAGAAAAAGGGCCAAATAGACGCAGACAAACCACGAAAGCGTGATGGGAATCATGGTTTGGTTGAGGGATGAACAGGGGGAGCGGATGCCGCAGGCACTGCCGAGCTGGTGTCTCCACCCCAGAGCACAAGGACTCGCCCCCACGAGATTGCCTCTACGGACTGGTACTTTGGCTGGGGCTGAAAGCGCCGTGTCATTATCCAGACCCGCGCAGCCTCGTCGCTGGCCGAGTCGCCGGAGGATTCCATCAAAATGCAGTGCAAAGGCATCCCCTCGGAGCCGACGCCCACTTCGTAGAGTGCTGGCTGTACAGCCTTCGCCATAGCGACTGGAACAGAAGAGGGTGCGGCGTCCTCCACTAGGCGCCGTGCCGAGAGTTCATCTTCCCATCGGACGACTGTGGAGGGGTGTGCGCCGCTAGCGTAACC
>CAIXGT010000272.1 GCA_903919105.1 uncultured Spartobacteria bacterium
AACAAGAGCCTATACGCCTCATAGTTCCTTCCCCCACTTGAGGGCGTCGCGGAGGATACGCGATTCCGAGGCCACTGATAAAAAAATCCCAGTAAGGCGTGTGCGGTAGTCGCTGATCAGTCTCAGGGCGTCCTCGCCCATTTGCCGCTCTCGCTCCCGCGAGCAGCGCCCTGCGGGCTACGCTAAGGCGTAGGCTACTCCGTGCCTCCCAGCACTCGGCGTTCATTTCCCGGCGAAGAGTTCGGGTGAGGAGGCTGCGAAGTTCAAGCCGATCTGGAGATCGGATGCAGGCAGTAAAAAGCCGAGGTCGATATTGGAGAGGAGGAGGCGGCGATCGGGATCGGCTGCAACGGCGCAGGCATCGACCATCCAGGTGGGAGAACTCTGCGGATCCAGGTGCAGCACCTCGATCAGCTTTCGTTCCAAGGCCCAGAACTCCCGAAGCGACTCCTCGCTCACTCCGAGGACGCGCAGATGCAAGATCTTCCGCAGAAAGCATTCGTACCCCTCGGAATAACTCTCCAGCACAGGCAGACCAAACCGCTTCTGCACACCAGCAATCCACACCGCCGGCCTCCCCAGCCTCTCCGCCAGTTCCGTCATGCTCTTCATGGTGAATTATTCTCCTGCAGTTTGATGGCACTTCTCTCCCGAGAAGCTGTGCCACCCCTTCGGGGCTGCCTTCGGTAATCTTCCATACCGCTTCCCAGCGCCTTGGTTCATGAGTTCATGAGTTCCAGATTAATATCTTCGGTTAGATTCGCCCCTAACAGACACTCCGCACCTACTGCTCCACGTTGCATGCGGGGCGATCCGGCGCGGAGCTGAACATGGAGACGCCCCCGAGTGGGTTGGGTTGGACGTGGATAACTTCACGGTCGGTGAAGATGACCGCGCTGCCATGACCATCCGTCGAAACGGTGGCGAGTTGGGCGTTGTTCCGGATCATCTGCTGTCGGGGAATCCCGTCAGCGGGTGTGGCGATCGCCTGATTGATGGCAACCGTGGTGGTGAGATCACCGGCCTGCAGGGGCGCGGCGGCTAATAAGCCAACGAGGAATAGTGTTTTCATAGGAACGCCATCCTAGCACCTCCACCAGACACCAAGTGTCCTAGGCTTCCAGAAACTTTCGGAAAGAATCGACCTCTTCATTCGAGGCCACGCCGGCAACGATGTGGCCCGCAAGACTTCGGAGCAGTATCGTTTGATCTTCTTCAAGTCCGAGATTCGAGATCACGTCACGGATGATGGCAGTGAAGGTGTTACCATTGTAAAAGCAGAATGGGGCTAGACGATGGCACTACCTGCAGATTTCAACCGCTTCATCTAGATGCATCGCTGCAAGGTGCCTGCTTTCCCAAAGTGCCTTTGCCGGTTCGTGCCCGTCCGAGGTCGGTTTGTGAAGGGCGCTTTTGGCCTGACACAAAACGGCATTCTGCGCTGTAACGAAATCCCAAGAATACGGCGCAAGCCACGCCTTCTCATTCATGACTTACTGCGTTCGCGGGCAACTTTGGCGATAGCAATTTCCTTTACCCCAGCACTCTGGAGAAATCCTTTGCCTGTCTTGGCATACACGGGTTCTGCGGAGAAGCGATTCTGAATGGACAAAGCATCCCGCATTACCCGAAGGAAAACTGGATTGTTGGCGAGCTTGGGATCCAAGTTACTAACCATAATCAACGAGAAGTGCGGCAAGACCAAAAACGCAAGGGTCTCAACTCGATGCCTTCTTCAACTGCTCCGCCAGCTTCGCTCCAAGGTCTTTGACTGCGGCCGCCTGCTTGGGATCGACGAGGTGGCCGTCTGGGCCGAAGGCATTAAAAGCCGAAGGGATGGCGATCTGATCGGGGAGCAGGGTGATGCCAAGGTTACCTAGGAGCATCCGGAGGGGAACCAAGCCGCGCAATCCACCGAGTCCTCCGGGAGAGGCAGCCATGATGACGGCGCTCTTACCGGTAAGTGCTGCGAGTGCTGGTTCGTCCGGAGTCTCGGTCCTGGAGACCCAGTCGATGGCATTCTTTAGTGCGGCGGAATAACCGCTGTTGTACTCGGGCGATGCAATGATCAGTCCTTGATGGGAGAGGAAGAGTTCCTTGAGCCGCTTGGCCTGCTCTGGCATTCCAGTCTCCGCCTCCAGATCCTGATCGAAGAGAGGTATCGAAAAATCGCGCAGTTCGATTAGCGTGACCTCGGCCCCGGCCTCACACGCTCCCTTGGCGGCAATGGCAGCCAGTTTCTGATTAAAGGAATCGCGACGCAGACTACCGCCGAAAGCCAGGATACGGGGTGTATTCATGTTCCGAAGATGAGCGCATCCCTACAAAAAAGAAGCCTCAATGAATCAATGTTGGTTACGAGTACTTCTTCCCAAGTGCCCAAAATCCCAACCGCCTAAAAGCCTTCAGCCTATCCACCTCGATCCGTCCCACAGTCCCAAGGGACGGATCTGCTACTGCGGTACCATTGACCCGAGTACCGACCCCCAACCCTGATCCCAGATGTTGGCGATCCCTTTGGTGATCTTGTCGGTCTTCTTACCTGGCTCGACCTCCTTGGCATAGAGGATCTCCTGGTACTGCGCGTACTCGGCTTCGCCACCAACCAGCAGGAGGTTTTTCGATGGATCAGCCAGCATATAAAGGG
>CAIXGT010000273.1 GCA_903919105.1 uncultured Spartobacteria bacterium
AAATACAGGGAAATCCGCGCGGGCGGCAAAAAAATGTGGTTGACTAAGAGTCGTGTGACCGTGGTGCAGGGCTCGGGACAGGTGGAACTTTTCTTTGTACGTCGTTCCGGCCATCGAGTCAACTGGGAAACCCCAGAAAACAACGATGACCGGAAATGAATGACGTGGCAGTCGGAGACTACTTGATCTCGACCTTGGCTCCAGCGGCCTCGATCTTCTTCTTGATCTCTTCGGCCTCTTCCTTGCTGGCACCTTCCTTGATTGCCTTGGGAGCGCTCTCGACAAGGGCCTTTGCCTCTGCGAGACCGAGTCCTGGGACTGCGGCGCGGACTTCCTTAATGACGCCGATCTTGTTGGATCCGGCTTCCTTGAGGATGACGTCGAAGGAGGTCTTCTCCTCGGCTGCGGCGGCAGGTGCGCCAGCGGCACCACCACCAACGGGGGCGACGGCGACAGGAGCAGCGGCGCTCACGCCCCACTTCTCTTCGAGGGCCTTCACGAGATCAGCGATCTGGAGGACGGTGAGGTTGCTGAGTTGATCAACTAGTGCAGTATTATCGGACATGGTGTTGTTTGGATTTTGATGCTGTCGCGTCCCGAAGCCTCAGGACATTTGAGTCCGGCAGCCGCCGGCCCGACAGTTCATCGTGTTGTGTTTCCTTCACCCGTCGTGGCTTCGTACGCCGGGAGAAATTTTTTTGGTTAAAAGGTATTTGGAATGCTTAGAAAGACCGACCACTTACTCGGCAGCCGGAGTCTCCGTGGGAGCTACTTCTGCCACGACTTCAGCAGCGAGTGCCTCGGTTGCAGGGGCATCCGTAACTGGAGCTTCGGCAGCGGGAGCGGGTTCGGCTGCAGGGGCAGCAGGAGCCTTCTCGGCGATCGCCGCAAGGACGCGGGCCAGACTGGCGCCCGGCTCGTTGAGCGTGCGCACCAGCTTGGTAGCTGGACTGAGTAGAAGACCAAGGAGCTGGGCTTGGAGGACTTCCTTGGGAGGAAGGTCGGCCAAGGCGATCACCTGGGCGGTATCAAGAATTGAGTTATCAAGGATACCGACACGAATCTTTGGCTTCTCGAATTCCGCAGCAAAGGTCTTGAGGATCTTTGCGGAAGCACAGATGTCCTTTTCACCGACAACAAAAGCCGTCTGACCCGTCAGATGGGCATCGAGCTCTGGAAGACCGGCGTCCTTGATGGAACGGCGGAGGAAGGTGTTTTTGATGACGGTCAGAGAGGCTCCGGCACCACCGAGGCGGTTACGGAGTTCTGCAAAGTGATTCACGTTCATCCCGCCGTATTCGACGACGATGAGGAAAGGAGAGTTGTTGAGGCGCAGTTTGACGTCCTCTACGATCGTGGGTTTCTCGGGGCGCATGGTGGTAGGTCCTTGGTTCCTCGTGGATGGGTTAGTTCTTCAGGAATGGTGCCGCATCGATCAGGATGCCGGGCAGCATTGTTGCAGCCAGGGTGACTGACTCGACAAAAGCACCCTTGGCTGTTGCGGGGCGCGACTTGATCACCGCCTCAATAACGGCGCGACCGTTGTCGAGAAGCTGTTCCTCGCTGAAAGAGAACTTGCCGACAGGAACAGCGATGTTGCCATTCTTATCGAGCTTGAACTCGACTCGTCCGGCCTTCACCTCCTGCACCGCCTTGGCGGTGTCGTCGCTGACCGTTCCTGTCTTCGGGTTAGGCATGAGACCGCGGGGTCCGAGAACCTTACCGAGCTTACGAACCTCGGTCATGGCTGCCGGAGTCGCAATCGCGACGTCGAAATCGGAAAAGCCGCCCTGGACTTTCTTCAGAAGGTCTTCAAATCCTACGAACTCTGCTCCTGCTTCCTGTGCTGCCGTGGCGGCTGCACCGGTTGCAAAAACTAAGACTCGCACATTTTTACCACTACCATGCGGGAGAGGGCAGGTGCCCCTGACCATCTGGTCGCTCTGCTTAGGATCAACACCAAGGCGGATAGAGACGGTGACTGTCTGATCGAATTTGGTGGGAGGCATCTTCTTGAGGACGTTCAGTGCGTCACTCAATGGATATTTGCGCCCCTGCTCGACGAGCTCATTGGCGGCGCGGTAACGTTTGCTGCGGGTGTTTTGCATGTATTGGTGCAGTTCAAGCGGTCCGTAGACCTCCTGCGGTTGTTTTTGTTAAAGTTTTTTTACGCTTCAATCTCAATGCCCATCTGGCGGGCAGTACCACAAAGTGTACGGAAAGCTGCTTCCTCACTTTTGGCGTTCATGTCTTTCA
>CAIXGT010000274.1 GCA_903919105.1 uncultured Spartobacteria bacterium
GTCAGGCCGACCAGATCCCTGCGGACCTTCTGGCCAAGATCGACGAGGCGGTAACCCACTATCCGGTTTCCAAGAGGAGCGCCTCTCTTCCTCTCCTTCATCTCTGGCAGAATCACTTTGGATTCGTCGATGACAGCGGGGTGGATTGGATTGCAAATCGTCTGGATCTTCAGCCGATCAACATCCTTGAATTGGTGACTTTCTATCCTTGGTTCCGTCAGCAATCGGCCGGCAAGGTCTGCATTCGTGTCTGCCGCACCCTCTCCTGCGCCCTGGCCGGCAGCTATGAGGTTCGGGAATCTTTCTGCAGGGCGGTCGGGATTGATCCGAAGGCCCCGACTCATGGCCACACCCCTCCTGTCAGCCCTGACGGGAAGTTCAGCGTCGAGTTCGTCGAGTGCCTTGCCAGTTGCGGTTCCGCTCCCGTGGCCTTGATCAATGACGATCTCGTCGAGGACATCACCCCGGAGGGGACCTCCGCCATTCTGAGCCAGTACAACTGACCACTTCCCGGAGGACATTCATCATGAAATCACTTCTACTCCCCCCGCACCCGAAGGAGCGTCGCATTGTTTTCCAGAACGCCTGGACTCAGGGCTACACGCCCGACATCGACTGCTACGTGAAGAACGGTGGCTATGCCGAACTCAAAAAGGCTCTCGGCATGAAGCCCGAAGAGATCATCGATGAGGTCAAGAAGGCCAATCTGCGCGGTCGTGGCGGTGCCGGATTCCCCTGCGGTGTGAAGTGGAGCTTCATTCGTCGCGATGACGGCAAGCCCCACTACATCACCTGCAATGGAGATGAGTCGGAGCCCGGAACCTTCAAGGATCGCTACATCCTTCACAATGATCCCCACCAGTTGATCGAGGGAATGGCGATCGCCGCCTACGCGCTGAACGTCAATCTTGCCTATATCTACATCCGTTGCGAGTTCCCGAAGGCTGCTGCCATCGTCACGAAGGCGATCGAGGAGGCCCGCGCCAAGGGGTTCCTAGGCAAGAATATCTGCGGAAGCGGCTTTGATGTTGAGATGTATGTCCATCAAGGTGCCGGTGCCTATATCTGCGGTGAGGAGACGAGCCTGATCGAGTCTCTGGAGGGAAAGCGTCCCTATCCCCGCATCAAGCCTCCCTACTTCCCCGCAGTGCTCGGCCTCTACATGTCCCCGACGATCGTGAACAATGTGGAGACTTTCTGTCATGTGAAGCAGATCTTCAAGATTGGCTCCGACGAATATGCCAAGATGGGCACTCCCGGCGACGGTGGTACCCGTGTGATGTGCGTCTCCGGTGATGTCATGCGTCCCGGTCCCTACGAGATCCCTGCTGGTGGAGTGACCCTCGGTGAACTGATCAATGACGTGTGCGGCGGTATGAAGCCCGGTCGTAAGCTCAAGGCGATCATTCCCGGGGGTAGTTCCTCCAAGATCCTGAGAGCCGGAGAGACTTTCAAGATGAAGGTCAAGGGCCCGGATGGCGAAATGGTCGAGAAGGAAGTTCCGCTTCTGGACCTCGTGATGGATGCGGCCAGCCTCGCTGCGGCAGGCACCATGATCGGTAGCGGCGGCGTGATCGTCATGGATGATTCCCGCAACATGCTCTGGGCTCTCAACAACCTGAATGAATTCTACGCCCATGAGAGCTGCGGTCAGTGCACCCCGTGCCGCGAAGGTGTCCTCTGGATCGACAAGATGAC
>CAIXGT010000275.1 GCA_903919105.1 uncultured Spartobacteria bacterium
ACCCTCGATGCTGGGCGCAATATCGTCGTCGCGGGCAAGCGAACGATCGCACTCTGCGGGGTCAGCGATCTGGTGGTCGTGGAGACAGATGATGCAGTCCTTGTCTGCCACCGCAACGCGGTTCAGCAGATTAAGAATTTGCCTCTCCCTCCGGAGCTGAAGTGAAGCCCGAAAGGCTGAAGCGGTTTAAGCTGTAGGCTAGAGCATCTTCTAGTCAATCTGTCGCCTGAGGGGAGACTGCATGATTAATATGGAACTCAGGAACTCAGGAGGGAAAAATGCAGAACCAAGCCGTAAATTTGGTGGAAAGCATGCCAAGGAGGGAGACGAGCTCTTGTGATGGGAGTAATCCGTACATGACGCTGTGGCACAGCGGAGAGTGCTCGATAAGCATGAAGCAGGAGCTCTCGGTTCTTTCATCGTCGGCACGACGCCACTCCAGTCTCATTCATTTCCTGAGTTCCTGAGTTCCATATTCATTCCCTCATCGCATTCATTTTCAGAGCGTCAAAAAAAACCGAAAACGCTTTCGTAGGTTAAAAACTGAAAATCTCCCACGGAGATACCCAGCAAGGTTTTCAGAAAAGACCAAGCCCTACTTATTGACGGGAGTTCCTAGGGAGCTAAGCCACTCCTTCTTCTGCTCAGGAGTCAGGAGATGCAGCAGGCTACGCGCCGTCGTGCGATGGATCTGGTGCAGGTCGATCTCTTTGCGAAGAGCAGATTTCTTACCGGCCAGGAAGGCCTTCTGAACCTCGGCGGCCTTGGCAGAGTCGAAGGAGCGGATTTCAGTGACCTTATGGCGCTGATCAGGTGTAAACTTGAGGATGTCCTGCTCGCTCGGAGAGAGAAGAAAGAGTCCACCATCAAACTGGCGTTCAATCTGCCGGCAGCGGATTCGCTGAGCTGGCGTCATTACATTGATCACACGCTGATTGCAGGAAGCTTGGTAGGCGACGAGTTTCTTCTCAGCCGAGTTGTCGAACGATAAATCGAACAGCCCTGTAGCTGAAACAACGCCAACCTTGGCCCTGTACTCGGCACTAACCGCATCGATACGAACCTTCTGGATGGGGGTGAGCTTCAGATCGTTGCAAACGGCCGACTGGTTTAGCAGGACAGGCATGTAGGAGATGCTGTCGGACGTCGAGGCGCTGGGGATCGTGGCCGCTGGGGCGGATTCCAGAGTCAGGGCCAGTAATGGCAGGAGAAGGAAACGTTTCATGGGATGTCTGAAAAATTGGAGTTACTAGCTTAGGAACGAACAGCAAGGGGCATCGTTCCGACGATGACCCGACTTGCAATTAATAGCCTTCGAAGAGGGATTTCGTGTTCGCGTTTGGATCGCTGAACTTAGGCAGGCCCATCTTCTGACCACTCAGAACGAGCCAATGTTTTTTCTGACTCGCAGTCAGCACAGAAATCATCTGATTGGACGTGCCGCTCTGGATCTGGTGGCGCTTTATGTCGGCCCAGAAAGGGGAAAGCTTTCCAGAGGCGGATTGAGCATTGAGGGCGGTGACCTTCGCGTTGGACGACTTAGCAATCGACGCAAGCTGCTGCTGCTGCTGTGGAGTGAGACCTAGCAATTGCTGCTCGGAGGGCGATGTCAGGAGATTGCCCTTGAGCATCTGGCGCTCAATCTGGCGGAGGCGATCCTGTTGGGAGGAACTGAGCACGGCAAGTGCTCGCTGGTTGAATTTCTTACTCAAGGACTTCAGGTCCCAGTTGGCACGGATTCCGGCATCCTCATCAGCCATGCCGATCGCGGTGATTTGCTTTGCGCGGGACTTGTACTCGGTCCTGAGCGAATCTAGCAGGGCGCACTGCAGGGAAGAGAGTTTCAGATCCTGTCGGACAGGATCGAGGCCCAGCAGCACGGGTACCGAGCCCGGATGATCATTGCCTACTCCCGCAGTTGCCGTCGTGGTCGGCAACTGTGCTGTGGAGTAACTGGTAAGAGCTGCGGCAAGGAGAAATGGAAGGAAACGTTTCATCATCGTGGGCAGGTTAGGAACTCGAGAAAGAGGCGGACAGTACGAAATCAGCAAGCCTGGGCGATCATGCCCTCAAGCTTGACGATATCGGCACCAAACTTGCGAATGCCCTCGGCCAGCTTATCGGTGGCCATAGCATCTTCGTTCAAGAGCCAACGGAAGCTCTTCTCGTCGAAAGGAATCCGCTCAATCTCCATCTCCTTGGCCGCCTCTGGGCTCAGGACGCGGGGCATCGGCTCGGTGGACTGCTCGAGCTTCTCGAGAATGTCGGGGCTGATGGTGAGAAGATCGCAGCCTGCAAGTGCAACGATTTCGCCGGTATTGCGGAAGCTGGCACCCATGACCTGGGTCTCGTAGCCGAACTTCTTGAAGTAGTTGTAGATCTTATGGACCGACTGGACACCGGGATCCTCCATGCCGACATATTCCTTGCCGGTAGTCGCCTTGTAGTAGTCATAGATACGACCGACAAAGGGAGAGATGAGGCGGGCCTTGGCCTCGGCACAGGCGACGGCCTGAGGCATCGAGAACATGAGTGTCAGGTTGCAGTTGATACCTTCCTTCTGGAGGACTTCAGCGGCACGGATGCCCTCCCATGAGGAGGCGATCTTGATCAGGACGCGCTCACGGTCGATGCCAACGCTCTTGTAGAGGCCGATCAGGTAGCGGGCCTTCTCGAGTGTTGCCTCGGTATCAAAGGAGAGACGAGCATCCACTTCGGTGCTGACACGTCCTGGGACGATCTTGAGGATCTCGCAACCGAACAGAATGAGCGTGTCGTCGATGATTTTCTTCCAAAGGGAAGAACCGGAAAGACTGGATCCCTTGTTATCGGCGATCGCCTTATCCAGAAGCGTGCGGTATTGGGGATTCAGAACCGCCTTGAGAATGAGCGAGGGATTCGTTGTGGCATCTTGGGGCTGGAATTTCTTGATGTCCTCGAAATTGCCCGTGTCGGCGACGACTGTGGTGAATTGCTTGAGTTCTTGGAGTTGGTTCATGCTCATATCGGACAAGTGTTGGACTTTATCGCTGTGGAAGGCAATTCCTGAATTATATCGGAAAAGATGCTTCCCTGATAAAATCTCCTAAATCCCCCTAGAGATGCTCCTCACCCCGCAGGCTACGCAGGTGGATGGTCTTCACTTCCAGATCATGAACGGCCCTGATATATCGGACCGTCTTGCTCCGGGAACGCATCAGGATCGAGTGCGTGATGGCTGTCTTGCCGATCAGCTTAACCCCGGGCAGCATGGGACTATCACTGATGCCGGTCGCGCAGAAGATGGCACTGTCACCATGAACCAGGTCATCACGGTGGTAAACGCGCTCCAGATCGGCGGGAGTCAGCGTTTTCAACAATTCCGCCCGCTCCTCATCATCACGAGGCCACATGCGCAGCAGGATATCCCCACCCAAGGCTTTCAGGGCTGCCGCTGTCAGAATCCCCTCCGGAGCACCTCCCATTCCCACGTAGAGATCGATACCTGAATCATGCAGGGAAGGAGCCACAGCCGCCGTGATATCTCCATCGGCGATCAGGCGGAGTGAGGCGCCGGCACGACGCACTGCATCCGTGTAGGGCTGGTTGCGGGGGCGGTCCAGAACCGTCACCACCAGTTCACCGATTCTTTTTCCCAGAGCCTTGGCGACATGCTCCAATGTCTGCTCGAAGGGGTCATCCAGCAAGATTGGCGCGATAGTGCCGTTGAGAATGCACCGTTCCACACGGGCCCCGTAGGCAAGTTTCTCAACATAAAAGCTGGGGATATTGACCATACTGCTTTTCTTGCCATCGGGGACAAGGACAGCGGACATGACGGAAATCGAATTGGGCATCCCCTTGGAGATGTTGCTGGTGCCGTCAATCGGATCGAGGGCGATATCGAAGCGGGGATCGTCTTTACCCCAGCGTCCCAACCTGTCGCCAAGAAAAATACCCGGTGCCTGATCCTTGATCCCCTCACCAATCACGACCTCTCCGCGGATGTCGACCAGGTCGAACATCCCCTTGATCGCATCGCAGGCGGCCTCATCGGCGGCCTCCTTGTCACCCCGACCCATACATTGCATAGAGTGGAGAGCAGCGTTTTCTGTGGCACGGACGAACTCAAATTCAACCATCCGCTCAAGATCCTGGGTTTCACTCATGGCAAGGGAATCTGAAGCAGAGAAAGCTTAACCGATCGAGGCACGGATAAATTCGTCGAAGAGCGGATGCGGAGCCTCGGGCTTGCTGAGGAACTCCGGATGGAACTGCACGGCGATGAACCAGGGATGGTCCGGGTATTCGATAATCTCAACAAGTGAACCATCTGGAGAGGTGCCGGAAATGACCAAACCCTTCTCCTCCATGCGCTCACGGTAGGCGTTGTTGAACTCATAGCGGTGACGGTGACGCTCGGCGATCTCAGCCTGCCCGTAGAGCCTATGAGCGAGCGAATCTGACTTCAGCAAGGCTGGCCAGGAACCGAGGCGCATCGACCCACCCTTGCCGGTCACCTCCTTCTGGTCGTCAAGCAGCGCAATGACGGGATGCGGGGTCGCGGGTTCAAACTCCGTACTATTGGCTCCCTCCAACCCGCAGACATTTCTGGCAAACTCGATCGTCGCGATCTGCATACCGAGGCAGATGCCGAGGAAAGGAATCTTGTTCTCCCTGGCATACCGGGCGGCGGCGATCTTCCCCTCGGTCCCACGGTCGCCGAAGCCACCGGGAACAAGGATACCGGAGACTCCACTCAGGAAAATTTCAGCCCCTTCGGCCTCGATCTGCTCGGCATCCACGATCTCCAGGTCGACGCCGCAGTCGTTGGCTCCTCCCGCGTGGCAGAGCGACTCGTAAATGCTCTTGTAGGCATCCTGCAACTCCACGTACTTGCCGACCACGGCGATCTTGACACGTCGTGACGGATTCACGATCGAGTGCACGACCATCTTCCAGCGCTCCATGTCGGCCGGCCGCGTGTCCAGATGAAGGAGCTGGCAGACCTTCTCATCCAGCCCCTCCGTCTGAAGCATCAGCGGGAATTCGTAGATGGAGTTCTCGACATCCCTCGCCTCGATCACCGAGCTGATGGGAACATTGCAGTAGAGGGAAAGCTTTTCGCGGACATCCGTTTCCAGCGGCTTCTCGGTGCGGCAGATAAGCACCTCGGGCTGGAGCCCGATCTCGCGCAGTTTGGCTACGCTCTGCTGGGTCGGCTTGGTCTTCAGCTCACCGGCGGCCTTGATGTAAGGAACGAGGGTCACATGCATCAGGATCGCGTTCTCATGACCTACCTGCAGGATGAACTGACGGATCGCCTCGAGGAAGGGAAGGCCCTCGATGTCACCGGTGGTGCCGCCGATTTCCGTGATGAGGATGTCGGCCTTGCCGGTCTTCTCGAAGCTGCGAATACGGCTTTTGATCTCGTCGGTGATATGGGGGATCACCTGGACCGTCTTGCCGAGATAGTCGCCGCGGCGTTCCTTCGCGAGGACCGTCTCATAGACCTGGCCGCTGGTGAGGTTGTTATCACGGGTCAGCTCGCATTTCGTGAAGCGCTCGTAGTGCCCGAGATCGAGATCCGTTTCAGCTCCGTCGGCAAGGACATAGACCTCGCCGTGCTGGAGGGGATTCATCGTGCCCGGGTCGACATTCAGGTAGGGATCGAGCTTCTGCAGCGTCACGCGCAGCCCGCGATGCTCCAGCAGAGTACCCAAGGAAGCGGCCGCGAGGCCCTTTCCGAGAGAACTGACCACACCACCTGTGACGAAAATATACTTCATGGACTAGGGATCATAGGGAGGCCTGTCGGAAAATCCAGCTCGGCCATCGGCACGACGCAAAATTTCCCGTCGAGTCCCACTCGGAGAGATCGCTTCCCTAGAATGTCAAGCCGAGTACCCGCGCGAAAACTTCCTTGCGCCGCCCATGTTCCTCGTCGCTCAGGACCGAGACCATGGTTCCAAAATCCCCCTCCGGAAGCTCCACCCAGGAGCGGCAGCCTCCGAAACTCGCCTGCATCGGGAGCGTGGTGGCAGGTTCCAGTCTGTAGACACGGACAAAGGCCACGTTGATGCCGTTTCCTCCCAGGGATCCTGAACCCGTATCGTAGACAAAACGCTCCTCGATCACCGAGGCGTCGAGCACGTGAAGCTCGCTCAGGCAATGAGCGGTCTCCTTGTCGACGATGCGACCACTCCATTCGAGATGAGCTGCATAACTCACAGTCACCTGATCGGGTGC
>CAIXGT010000276.1 GCA_903919105.1 uncultured Spartobacteria bacterium
CCATCGAGACGAAACCCACAACCTCACCCAGGAACCTTTTCACCCACTATGATCACTCCCGAAGAATTTCATTCCAGCATCGACACCTCTGTTTCAGGTCTGAAGAGCCTGATCGAAAGCCAGCTTAAGTTCAGTTTGGCCCGCGATCCTCAGACGGCGACTAAACGAGACTGGTGGCTGGCCACCTCGAAGGCCGTCGAGTGCGTCGTCATCGAACGACTGATGGCTACCCAGACGAAACACCGAGCCGAAAACACCAGGCGGCTTTACTACCTCTCCCTAGAGTTCCTCATGGGGCGTCTTTACATCAACAGCTTTTACAGCGCTGGCATTTACCAGAACATGGGGACCGCCATCAAGGAGCTGGGGCTCGATATCGATGAGCTCCGCGGGGAGGAGTACGACATGGGTCTCGGCAACGGTGGGTTGGGCCGTCTAGCCGCGTGTTTCCTGGATTCGCTAGCCACCCTTGACCTACCTGCTATCGGCTACGGCATCAACTACCAGTATGGGCTTTTTAAACAGGAGTTCCGTAATGGTTATCAGGTGGAGCTTCCAGACGACTGGATGAAGTACGGCACACCCTGGGAGATTGTCCGTCCTGAGCACACTACCGAGGTGGAGCTCTATGGTCAGGTCGAGAATGTCTTCGATGATCTGGGCAACTATGTTCCGAAATGGACCGGCACCAAGAAGCTGATGGGCATCCCCTACGATATCCCGATTCCGGGCTACGGAACGAACACGGTCAATTTCCTTCGCCTCTGGTCATCGAAGGCGCACGAGGACTTCGACTTTGAGGCCTTTAATCGCGGAGGTTACGACGAGGCGGTGAGAGACAAAAACTACAGCGAAACGGTCTCCAAGGTCCTTTATCCCAACGATAAGACGGAAAGCGGCAAGGAACTGCGCCTCATTCAGCAGTACTTCTTCGTTGCCTGCTCGCTGAAGGATATCATCCGCAGATTCCGCAGGAGCAACACGGATTGGAATGATTTTCCGGAGAAGGTGGCCATCCAGCTTAATGACACCCATCCGGCCATCGCCGTGGTGGAACTCCAGCGCCTCCTCCACGACGTTTATGGCATCCCTTGGAAAAAGGCCTGGGATATCGTCACCCGCACCTTTGCCTATACGAATCACACGCTTCTCCCCGAGGCCCTTGAGAAATGGAGTGTAGGCCTGTTCGAGAAGGTCCTGCCGAGGCACCTGCAGATCATTTTTGAGATCAATAAGATTTTCCTTCTGGAGGTCGAGGCCAAATGGCCAGGCGATCTCGACATGGTCCGTAAGCTTTCGCTGATCGAGGAGGGACACCCCCAGATGGTTCGCATGGCTAATCTCTCCGTTGTCGGAAGCCATTCTGTGAACGGGGTAGCCGCCCTGCATACCCAGTTGCTGAAGCGTGATCTCTTTCCCGAATTCGACGCGCTCTACCCCGGCAAGTTCAATAACAAGACCAACGGCATCACCCCGCGCCGTTGGCTGCTAGCCTGCAATCCACGTTTGAGTTCCCTGATCACTTCGAAGATCGGTCGCGGTTGGGAACGCGATCTCACCCAGATCCGCGGCATCGAGTCTTATGCGAAGGATCCTGAGTTCCAGAAGCAATTCATGGAGGTGAAGCATGCCAACAAAGTCGACCTTGCCCGCATCATTATGCGGGATTGCGGTATCGAGGTTGATCCTTCGGCCCTCTTTGATGTTCAGATCAAGAGGCTTCATGAGTACAAGCGCCAGCACCTGAATCTGCTGCACATCTTAGCCCTCTACCGGCGCTTGTTACAGAATCCCACACTCGACATCGCACCCCGTGTCTTCATCTTCGCGGCTAAGGCGGCGCCCGGTTATGACCTCGCCAAGAACATCATCAAGGCTATCAATTCAGTAGGTGCCAAGATCAATTCTGATCCCCGGATCAATAACAAGTTGAAGGTCGTCTTTTTGCCCAATTATCGCGTTTCGCTTGCACAGCGCATCGTGCCTGCCGCCGATCTTTCGGAACAGATCTCAACTGCCGGCAAAGAGGCTTCCGGAACAGGAAATATGAAACTGGCGCTGAACGGAGCGCTCACAATAGGCACGCTGGACGGCGCTAACGTCGAGATTCAGGAAGAGGTTGGAAAGGAGAATATCTTTATCTGCGGAATGACCGTGGAGGAGGTGGAGGCCCTCTGGAAAAAGGGTTACAACCCG
The DNA here is from genome assembly GCA_903919105.1 of uncultured Spartobacteria bacterium. Next base: position 2,197 of record CAIXGT010000276.1, read on the forward strand.
CAGGATTTTCTGACGGCTGATGAGGAACTCAAGGCTGTGGTGGATTGGGTCGGATCGAACTACTTCACCCCTGACGAGCAGCCCGGTGTCTTCACCATGCTCCATGACAATCTCGTCTACAGCGATCCCTTCCTTTGCCTGCCGGACTTCCGCTCTTACAGCGATGCCCAAGAGAGAGTGGATGCTGCTTTCCGGGACAAGTCCCGTTGGGCCGAAATGGCGATTCTCAACACGGCTCGCATGGGCAAGTTCTCCAGTGATCGCACGATTTCGGAATATGCCCACGAGATCTGGCATCTCGAACCTGTGAAAGTGTAGGGATTCTTTAAGACGACGCCTGCCCCAACTCCTTATGGTGATCATTGTCGGTGCTGGCCTCGCAGGTCTGGCTTGTGCAATCCGCCTGGAGGAAGCCGGAGTGGAATGGTTGTTGTTGGACTCGGAGGATCATCCTGGGGGCCGGGTTGCCACCGAGATCACTTCGGAGGGCTATCGTCTCGACAGGGGCTTCCAGGTGCTGCTGGATTCCTATCCTACGGCGCGCCGTCTGCTGGACTTTGAGGCCCTGCAACCTTGTTACTTTCAGAGCGGTGCCCTGATGGTAGACGAAGAAGGTTGGGAGAGGATACTCAATCCGCTTCATCATCCTGACTGGTTGCTCTCAGCGCCCCTTATCCGATCGTTTTCTCTTCGTGAAAAAATAACTCTTGGCATTCTTGGTGCCCTTCAGTCTCTCCGTTCCGATGAGTCTTTGCTTGCTCACGAGTCTGGAAAATCGGCTTTGCAGGAAATTTCTCACTTCGGTCTGGATGGGGATGTTCTGGAGAAGTTTCTCAGACCCTTTTTTGCCGGTGTCTTTCTGGATAACGAACTCGGAACCGATGCTTCTGTCTTCCGCTATGACCTGAAGAAATTCGCTCTCGGAAAGGCACTGCTGCCAGCCAAGGGAATGGGGGAGATTCCCCGGCAACTCGCTGCGCGCCTGCCCTCGTCCAGGCAACGCTACGGGGCCCACGTTCAGGCACTCCTGCGCAAAGATGGGGCCAGCGACTGCATTGCCGGGGTTGAGCTTTCCAGTGGAGAGAGGATCAAGGGAGATTATGTGATCCTAGCAACTGAAGAACGGACAGCCTGCCAATTGCTAGGCCTGCACGAACAACGTGCTTGGAGTCAGGTATCCACCTTTTACTTCACGGGGAATCATCCCCTCTATGACGGAGAGCTTCTGGTGTTGCCCGAGGGAAAGACCGCGCTAGTCAGGCACTTCACAGATCTGACAAACACGGCGCCGGAATATGCTCCCGAGGGTAAAAGACTCCTTTCCGCGACTGTTCTCAATCCTCCGGACGGCGATCTTTCCGGTCGAGTTCATGCTGAGATTACCCGGCACTTACTTGATTTTAGAGAATGGAAGTTTCTTCAAGAAACAAGAATTGCTCGGGCTCTTCCTTCCCAAAGACCGGGATTCCAGCAATGTCAACCCAACCGCCATCCCACTCCTAATCTCTGGCTGGCTGGAGATCAGGTTGCCCATGCCAGTATTGACTCAGCACTTGCTAGCGGACTCCAGACCGCCGATGAAGTTCTGAACTGCATTCTGTGACGGGTGCGGTATGATCTACCGCAATGCTCGCCTTCTCAACCAATTGGAACGCCGGACGTCATCCTGACGGAGCCACGATAGTTGGGGAGATCTTGGAACTTGGATTCGATACTATCGAGCTTGGTCACGGGCTTTCGGTCTCGCAACTTCATGGAATCCGCGGGGCCTTTGCCGGGGGAAATTTCCATTTCCGCCACTTTTATAATTAAGTTGTCTTTTTAATAATAAATTAATTAATTAATCATTTTCTCAGGTATCCATGTTATTTTTAAAAAAAGATTAGA